>JBAVTY010000509.1:0-2224 GCA_049696495.1 Candidatus Nitrosopolaris sp. | reverse complement strand
TGGCTTGTAGCTAGATATTAAATCCGCTACAATAGGCTGTTTGACCTCAGCCCTAGCAGCAATATTTATCGCCGCCACATAATCAGCCATATCCTCATATCCACATTGCAGACATTTGAATTGGTTCTTATTTCTGGTCCAGTTCATGTAGGTAGCGGAGGCTACTTCGTATATGTAAGGCGTTGGATCTATAATGTTAATGGCACAAATAGATTTCAGACGGTTGTTTGGAATATTATTTACTACCTTTATCTTGATCTTTGTGGTTATTTTTACAATAATCGCAGTAACTGGAAAGCTAAGTATCATTACAGCATCAATTCTGATCATAATACCGTTAATTATCAGGTATGTATTTTACACTCTAACTAAAATTTAGAAGGAAGCAAAATCACTATTCTGACTTCGCATTATAGGGGTCTATAAGAGCGCTGCAGTCGAAAGAATATTTTGTTCTTGACTTCCTGTTGTCAAAAAGCCATCCGTCCTATATGACTACCAGAACCGATCAATAGGAACCCGTCGGTGATAATAATCGCGGCGGCAATCTTCATTGACTAAGAAAAGCCGCTGTGCTAATATTAGTCCACACGCTTATCGACGTTAATTTCATAGACGTTCCTGTGGAGGCGGTTGAGACTGATGCATCCTGGCTTGCATATGTACTTTATGGAGAACCACGTGCAAAAATTACTCTTGGAAAAGTTTGTAAATACATTGTTCTCATACATGTTAAAATCAACTATTTTAATTCAGTCATGGTTCTACGGGCCGTCGGATTTGACGTATTCAAGGATAACCGGCCGGCGTGGCCATAGCAATTTTCTATTATTATTTAATTTTTAATTTTTAAAATACTACAATATTACTAAACAAATACACCATTCATCTCCACAGATCGCTTGGTACAAAATTAGGGACAGATATAGCAAATATAATACTTTTTCGACAGCACAGGCCCTCGCAGCGCACATAGATTCAGAACATCCAGAGGTAGAACAACCAGAGATATTTTAGTGTATACTGCCTAACATAAGTTCGTCAAGTGTGTAAGGCATTTTTAGAGCAATTTAGTGAATATCATTATACGAAATTACGTTAATCAGTGTCGGAGCGATACCTCCCTGAGAACATTTGTCACAGCTAGAGGTTCAAGTATTCAAGTATTCAGATATCAAAAGAGGTAAAGTCAAGATAATGACAGTTATGGTGATGTCACATCTATTTGGAGTCTGATAATTAGGGGCATTGGTCCCCTTTCCATACTTTTGAAAAAATACTGTCGTTACTGTCCCCATTCCATATAGATACGAACAAAGGGATCTAAGCATTCAATATATCAGCCGAGCACAATTTTGTAAGACGAAATGATACACCTTAAAAATGCCATTAACGCAACTACTTTTACCAGCCACCGACTCCATAGTCTACAATTAGAAAGTATTATTGAACGAATACCAAAAAGATCTGAGACAAAATTACGTCGGTTTGGATATGGGTTGCATTATCATAGGAATTTATCCTGGAATCAGATGAAGAGCTCGCCGTTAAAAGAGATGTATTGAGCAATTTAAGTGAGATCTGGGCCCCTATAAAAGACTTGGCGGCCGGAAGGATGCATGGTTATGACAGATTATCAAACCGTGACAAGGAACTGCTAAATCCACATATTATGAAATTATATGCGATGATTGAAGAGATATACAAAGAGATGAAATAGAATCTCGACCTTGTGAATCTTTAGCCTTCAATAGTAACATTTGTTAAAAGAAAAAATCAGGGTAACATTTTATGGAAAAAAGGTAAGCATTTAGATTTTTAATTTTATTAGGCATAGCTTACGGAAATCCATAGAAGCTAAAATCCAATCATATCCCATGCCAATAGATCCAGACTTTCCCAAAAACAAACAAGGGATTGGTATGCATTTGCATTCTGACGGAGAACACTATCACTATGTATGGGGCCAGGTAAAACCGCGGAAGCTGCCGACAACGATGGAGTTAGAGCAGCATTTGCTGCGAGAGAAGAAGAGATAACTCCGGCAGGAATACATGGCACTATGGTTGCAGTTGACTGGGATTCTTGTATGGTCTGGACTTTATATGTTGGTTAACTCTTCTTTCGTTAGGATTCATGTATGGCGCCTTTTTAGGTAGGTGAATTATAGTCAGCCAATCTTTCTGTGTATTGACATAATCTCTTACCATTTGGTTTACATGGT
>JBAVTY010000508.1:0-11337 GCA_049696495.1 Candidatus Nitrosopolaris sp. | reverse complement strand
TTTGAGTCGTTCTTGTAGCTATGATATTTTAACGTGAATATAAAATTAAGACTAGATTTATTATATTTACAAAACACTAAAGATAGTCATTGTACCGATTTTGTTACTTTAATTCTAGAGAACGTTTCGTACGCTTCTAGAGATGCTCAGTGTAACTCTTCTGTATTGTCACTACTTCAGACTAAGGAAAGTATCTTAACTGACTGTTTGCGTTTTCCTGATTAAACCATGTCTATCTACTTTTACAAGATGGTTCATTGGCTATGATAATATCAAGCTGTAAGAAAGTAGTTATTCTTATGACAGGTTACTCTTCTGTATTGTCACTACTTCTAACTTTAGCTCTCTTTTCGGATCAGAGCCCCATTGCGCTTCAATATTCATGTTATTTATCAGACGTATACCGACAAGAAAGAACGGCGTGTATTTAATTTAATTTGCTGATGCTATGTCCTTATCTTTTACTAAGACTTTTCCTTGCTGTGTAACGTCGTAGTAAGAGTACAGTAGTTTTGAAGGATCTTTCTCCGTCCGTATACTCTATCAGCCCTTTTTCTATCAAAAGTAATAGGTATTCCTTAGCTACGGCATGAGAAAGATATACATCATACATTATTTTCGTTAACCTAACTGTGTTGCCGTTCGCACTTTCGAGAATCTGTGGGATGATTTCATTCTTATCTCTATACTTCATAATATAAACTTGTAACACTAGACTAATAAATAAAAATGTGGCTATGAAAATGTGAAGACGATTATTAGATCTTTTTATCATCGGGATGTTGATAAGCTCTGTGTTGCTAGCAATAGTGTAAGTGAAGTGTTTCAACATCTAAGGCTTCAATTATTGCCAAAATAGAAATATGCTATCAGACTAAAAGAAGACTCTCAGCGGATCGTGTATTTATGCTATTCAGTCTCTACTGGGTGCGTCCTTGCTAGGTCCGGTGCTCGTTGCTGGCGATCTTTTCTGCCAAGCAAACAACATAAAGACGAATGGAATGGTCATGACAGCAGTTGTAATAAAAATAGGCTGAAATGAGGTCGGATCAATTTTGATTCCAAAAAGTTGTAAAAAAGGAAGTGGAAAAACTGTATATATCCAGAAAGCTGCAATTAGTCCTAAAATAAGCTTGTTTCGTTTCAGAACCGAAAGAACGCTAATCTTATTTATTTTCCTTCGATCGCATGTGATGCATTTTGTGGTACTATAACTTCCAGTCACATCTCCTGGAACGATACAAGAGGTACAGATTTTGCGTTGACAGAAGTAACACTCCTTAGTTGGGAACTTCGAACCGCAAATAGTACAATCAGCTTCCATGGTCTCCGGTAAAGTATGTTTCACCGTGAGCCTATTAAAACATTCGTGAATCTGGGATAAAAGAAACATCAGCAAGACAGGTAGTTAAACTTTATCGACACAGAAATGGCGAGAGATGTACTTTCTAAATAGGAAGACTGATAAGGTATAATACATAATCTGCAGCAAGAAAATGGACACAAAGCTCGAAAATACTGGAAAAGGGGAAGATCAACTAAATTTCGATACCGTATCTAGACTTTCTGCTAAGATGCAACCTGCAGTCAAGAACCAACAAAGACGCCATATCTCAGCCCAATTCAATAAAGTACTTGTTGTTGGCTTAGGTCAGTTAGGATTACCTGTGGCAAAATACGTAAAGGAAAAAGGATATGATGCATATGGATACGATATTAATGCAACAGCTATGCATATTGCGGAGAAAGCATCAATTAAGAAAGCTACTGATTTTAGTGAATTTGACGTTTATATTTTATGTGTCTCGACCCATAGACCAGGAGATATCTTTTCTCCGCATATAGATGGTTTACTGTCTGTAATTGAGAAGATTTCATATGAAGCAAAAAACGGCGCACTTTTATCAATAGAAAGTACTATTCCAAAGGGGACATCAAAGCAAGTATTTGAAGTACTAAATCACAGACTACATGTAGTTCACGCCCCACATAGATGGTATGCTGCAGAAGAGAAAGAACATGGTATAAATCAGCCGCGTGTTATCGGCGGGGTTTGCGATTGTTGTCTTAAGGCAGGGATGCAATTTTATGGAGATACAAGAGTTTATCGATCTTCCTCTTCACCACAAATTCCGAATGATAAGAATTGTAAAAGTCTAGGAATCCCTATGCATCCAGTAACAGAAATTGAAATTGCTGAAATAACCAAAGTTGTTGAAAATGCACACAGATATCTACAGATAGCGTTCGCTGAAGAACTCTATCTATATTGTCAAGCAAATAACATAAACTTTCCAGAATTACGAGATGCTGTAAATACCAAATGGAATGTCAACATTTTAGAACCAAGAGAAGGAATAGGAGGGCACTGCTTGCCAAAAGATACAAAGATGTTTCTGCAATCATCAAAATCTATAAGAAGCAAAATCGTAATAGCAGCTACAGAAGTAGATCAGGATTATAGGAGATACAGACAGACAAAGGGACAATCAGGTACTAGACATTTAGTTTGATTAACAAAAGCGGATTCTCGTTATAGTGAAAGGATGTTACACGATTGGCTGAGCAATTATTAAACACAACCAATCGATACCAATCCGCTGCTAGCACTTGTAAATAGATTAGGGTTAATTTTAGCGCTCAAGACTAAAAACGCTCCACTATTCCAATATAGCTCTATCTGACAAATAGTATAAAGGATGTTGTACAGATACTGAACCAATTGGGATACCTTACTTTTCACACTAGATTATTTTACTCGCTATTATGGGATATAATTAGGATGAAAAATTCTTAAAATCGGCCCCAGGCTACGTTATAGTTATGGCGCTTGATTTCGGAATCGGAATCTGCAGTGTGATAACGCCTTCTACATATTTCGCTGTACCAATAACCTTTTCATCATCATTAATCGAAAATGGTAGCGGTACTTTCTTGTCTATGTAGGTAGGTCTTTGCCGATAATATACGGTACCGATATTTTCTTCTGGTTCTCTTTTGGCGCTAATTGATAAAACATTTCCGATTATTCTTAGTTTAATATCTTTCTTTGCAAATCCTGGTAGGTCAACGGTGACTACTAAATCGTTTCCATCTTCGAACATATCGATGGCTGGCATTATAAATTCGTAAAATTCCCTGGACTTATTTCCTAATTCCTTCATAAACTCCTTGGCCATATACTGTGCTAAACCCATAGATTAGATTAACTGTTATTGTTATAAATCCTTTCTTCCTAGATTCTAGAAGTGTGCATTCTCGTACGACCAAGCATATCATAATACACACTTACGCATTATCGTTCTGAGCTTACTCAAAATGTCCATTTTTTAGGGGATAATGAAAATCTTTAGGTGTTTCAAGTGTATCTTCTCTTACGCACGATCGAGTTTAACCCCTTCACGTATCGGGTCATCTCAGCTCGGAGCTTGAACACTCAATTCGAAATTCCACCATAGATTCGGTAATTGTCGATATTAATTCAATTGCGGGTTTGTTCTATAATCTTGTTAGTTTGGAGCTAATTTGATTGTAATTTCTTCACCGTTTCCGATTGGTACCGTTACGGACTGGATGTAAGGTTTACTGCGAACATGATTTGCATACTCTAACATCAAAGGCCGGTAATCTTCTGGATACAGCATGTTGTCTGTTGCAATAATACCGCCGATTCTTACCATCGGAAGTACCAAATCAAAGTACTCTCTCAAATTCTCTTTGTCTGCGTCGAAGAATACGAAGTCGAACAAACCGTCTGTTTTTTTGATGTGGTTTTTACTGTGGAAATCATTTGATAGCTCATGAAGTATGTTCATTGCACTACCCTCCAACACTTTAATAAGGTCTTTGACGTCGGCTTCATCAAAATTTTTAGTGGCCTTTTCGATCTTTGAGTGATTAATATCTATAGTGATTATGGGCTTTGCTACTTCTGCTTTAGTTATACCATTCTGAATCATTGCATCAGCAAACCAAAGCGTCGAGTAGCCCACAGAGGTTCCTATTTCCAGAATTCTCTTGGCACGCATAGCATTCAGGATTATTTTGAAAAACCTACCTGTATCGGGCGTGATTGCAAGCATCTCTTCTTTTGGAAGAACTTTTATCTCTCCAGAACGCTCGCGTTTCGACTGTTCTCCAAGTCTGGTAAGAACCAGCAGTATTTTCTCATCCACCGGCTTCATAATCTTAGATAGTCATTTAAAACCAGAGGAGGATTAACCTGAACTCTCGCTTGCTACTTGGCCTTTTCAAAAGAACGTATGGCAGAGAGAACTTCTACGCTCAACCTTATGGTGTAGGCACCAGTGTCATCTGAACCATAATGAGATAATTCTTCAAGGAATTTTGATTTATCTCGGCCTCGCTCATACATGCCGCCTGATTCCTTTATACAGAGCGGGAACTTCTGCATTTTGACTCCTTTGGATCTTAAATAACAAATGAAACGTTTGTACGCATCAACATCGTACCAATCCCAAGTCTTCTCTTGACAACACATTATCCAGACATCTATGGTATTCTGGAAGAAGGCTTTGGAACGAAGCTCTTCAAGACTCATGATTTTTGAACCCTTTTCTCTATTTTGAATCTATCGTTTTACAGTCTGGGAAGCTAGCAATTATAAATTTTATTTTACACTACATATAAGAAGGATAAAGGTAGAATTTGGATACTTGATGATCGTTGTGGGTTTAATCAATTTTATGTCATCGTATGATGTGGCAACATGACTGACTATTGGGTGAGAGAGACTTCGATGTAAACGTCGTCAGGAATCTTCAATCTCATAAGTTGTCGTATCGATCTATCATCAGCACCTAGATCTATTACTCGCCTGTGAATTCGAAGTTCATATTTGTCGTATGTGTTTGTGCCCTGTCCACAAGGCGATTTCCTTGTAACAACTTTCATTTTTTTAGTCGGGAGAGGATGTGGACCTTTCAATCTAATTCCATTTTTTTCCCCAATTCCTTTTATTTCTGTACAGACTCCTTCAAGAGTTGAAAGGTTTGTGCTTGTAAGCTTTATTCGTGCTTCTTGTGGCATCTTATTTCACTTATTGTTTTTTTGATGGGTCATATTTTTCTGTGATCGATTTGAT
Organism: Candidatus Nitrosopolaris sp.; assembly: GCA_049696495.1. Lineage (GTDB taxonomy): Archaea > Thermoproteota > Nitrososphaeria > Nitrososphaerales > Nitrososphaeraceae > Nitrosopolaris. The sequence goes on along the minus strand of JBAVTY010000508.1, from coordinate 6,233 downwards.
TACGCCTGCAGCGATAGTCGTACCCATGTCTCTTAAAGCAAATCTTCCAATCTCCGGGAATTCCTTGAACGTTTCAATCGCTAGTGGTCTAACTGGTCTTATCTTTACGATTGCGGCATCCCCTGTCTTTAAGAACTTTGGTTTATCTTCCACTGTGCCTCCTGTTTTTGGATCAATCTTTGCGAGGAACTCTGATAGAGTAGCCGCTACTTGTGCTGTATGTGCATGTAATACAGGCGTGTATCCAGGAGCCATGGCAGTAGGATGGTGGATTACTATGATTTGTGCCTCGAATTCCTTCGCCACCGTAGGAGGGTTATCGGTTGGACCAATTATATCACCACGCTTGATCCCCTTCTTGTCTACGCCTCTAAGGTTAAAACCTATGTTATCGCCTGCCTCTGCCGATTCCATCTGTGTGTGGTGGGTTTCAATCGACTTTACCTCTCCAGTAATCCCGGAAGGCATAACTACGACTTTCTGATTCGCCGTAATGGTACCAGTTTCAACTCTGCCAACTGGAACTGTGCCTACCCCTGTTATTGAGTATACATCTTGAACAGGAATTCTGAGTGGTTTTCCTGTAGGTTTTTCAGGAGGATCAAACATATCCAATGCCTCAACGATAGTGGGCCCTTTGTACCACGGCATGTTTTCAGACTTTTTAATCAAATTGTCGCCTTTCCAGCCTGAGACCGGTATAAAATTTATTTTGCTCGTATTATAGCCTACCAATTTTAACATTTTTTCGACGATGTCTTTCACTTCTTTATATCGAGTCTCCGCATAACCGACGTCATCCAACTTATTTAGTGCCACAATCAACTGACCTACGCCAAGAGTTCGTGCAAGAAACGCATGTTCTCTTGCCTGCCCACCAGGTTCAGTAGCTGCTTCTGTTTCGCCTGGCTTGAGCGAGACAACTAGAATCGCTACGTCTGCCTCTGATGCTCCTGTAATCATATTCTTTATAAAGTCTCTGTGACCTGGAGCATCAATCAAAGTGTAAAAGAACTTTTTCGTTTCAAACTTCTGAAAAGCGAGATCTATGGTAATACCTCTGTCCCTCTCGTCCTTGATACTGTCTAGAACCCAAGCATACTTGAAAGTATCGCCTTTTCCTGTTGCTTCTGACTCCTTAGCAAATGCATCGATGGTGCGTTGGTCAACAACACCCAAATCTACCATCATGTGACCCACGATAGTTGATTTGCCGTTATCAACATGACCTACAACCACCAAATTCAAGTGTGGCTTTTTGCTTGCGCTCATATCGGGTAAACATTCAGAAGGGCTTTATTTGTATTTCGATAAATTTGTTTCCTAAACATTTTAACAATTATTATGATATGTTATGATTACGATGTTAATGAAACCTTCGTTTTCTATTATCAAACCCTTGGTAAGAGACCGTATAATCGATCTATGGCGTAATGCTATGGGATTAGCCGTATTTGACCAAACAGCCTTTAGCAAGACTAAATATATCAGAATTTGATTTTGCATTTAAAAATCATAATATGATAAACACCGTGCCTTCCAATTAGAGAAGAAAGAATAAAGACTTACATATGGAGCGGGCAGCATCAGACAGAAACACGAAAAGTAGAATACCGAACAAATTGAGCAAAGTTAGTGTATCAGATTTATCACCTGGGTCAATCAGCTTTAGAATTGTTGTGCGAAGAAACTGATCATTTATTGCTAATTATGTAATAAATCTGTTGTACGTCGATAATCGTCTTCAAGTCTTACAATGTCAGCTTCATTAAATCTTCCATATGATATTTCGAGAATAGTGCATTTTCCTCCCAATGCTTTCACCCTGTGTTTTGCACCTAAGGGGATTACAATACTATCACATTCTTTCAAAATTAGTAATTTCTCCTCTAATTGCACCTCTGCAATCCCCTTTACGATTTTCCAAAATTCCCATCTCTCCCTGTGATATTGAAGACTAAGTCTGGAGTTCGCATTAACATGGATTAGTTTGACCGTGCACTGCTGATTTTCGTGAAATTTTTCAAACCTTCCCCAAGGCCTATCCTCGGAGTAAATATCCATACCAAGAAAACGTACAGAAGTAATTTAATAATTTCTGTTATGTTATTGATGAATAAGAACAGCATAACGGCTTGATCAATACGATAGTTGATAAATCACCACAAACGATTCATAGGCAAGCAAGCCGATTGGCGACTACTGATAATTTTGCTATTGAACAAGGTAAGGCGCAAAGGGCAATTGAATGGCTGAACTCTTATGCAACGAAAAACAACAAAAAACTAGAAATAAAATTAGAAGGATATCATCTATCTACGACAAGATTCGGGAACTTTGAGGTTGTATCCTGGACAGGAGAGTGGTCTACTGCTCGCGATTTGATAATTAAGGCAAGTAAAAAGCTAAATATTAAAGTGGTAGAAGCTGGCTACCATGTGAAGGGTCAGCTTCTTTCTTCTCTTTTTGGAATTTCCAGAGAATTTGCTAAGGTGTATAGCGGAGGAAGTATTATAGGAAATTTAGAATTAAGTACAAGATCCGGTAGATGGATAGTGAAAGGAGAAAAATTAGTCTAACCTAGTGTTTGCGTTCTGAATAAGCCTTCTCAACATAACATTTGGTCGTATTCTCGGAAACGTTTTCTCGGCTAAAAGATGAGATGAAGTACATACATATGTCTGAACAGTGTGATGTGATCTGAGCATAGAAGAATTATATCCAGAATGAGCATGAAAAGTGAGATCTCAATAGCATTTACAGAAAGCAAGATATCAAGAGGTCAAGAGGTCCAAGGAAGAATTGATCTCAATTATCTCGGTAGATTCGATAGTATCGTGATCAATTCACAAATTGAAAATTCGAATGACATTTTTAACTATACGAGTCTTAACAGAAAGAGAATAATCTACCCTTATGCCAGACTTTCTGTCTTTAAGGACGACATAGGTAACACGAAAACATTAGAATTTACTGCGGTTACAAAACATGTTCCAGCATCTGAATACACCATTGCAAAGTTTCGAGTAGCGATAATACAGGAACATAAAGAAGTCGCAAGCGACGTTACCTATGTCAAGATAGCAAAATAATATCTTTTACGTTTCTGTGCCTCAAGCTGACGCTAAAATTTCTGCTTCTGTTCTTTAGCAATTGTAACCTTTCCTTGCATCCAAGGATGCGGTTCACAATGGTATGAATAAACGCCATCCACTGTGAATACAAAAGTGAATTTCTGTTGTGGGGGAATCAAACCTATATGTTGAATTGAATTAAATGGACCAGAGATAATATCATTGTATCCGTCGTCCGAAGTGACAGAATGCGGAACTGAATCTGTGTTTGTCCACACTACTCTATTCGACACTCCCAAAGTGCCTTGGGCTTGTTTAGGTACAAAATTTATAGTCTGTGAAGGTGAAGACGACCCAGGTACCATTCTGACGTGGGTGGTCTGAGGAGGATTTAGAACTTCGGGAGGAAGTACCGGTTTTTCATTCGATTGAGGAACATAAAGAAATTGATAATATCCCAAGCTTATTCCCACAGCAATGACAAAAGCAACAATACTAATTCCTGCAGTATGATTTTCCAGGACACTACGTTTTTCCATAAAAAATGATCCCTCCTTCCACTATCGATTATGTTGTAATGATTTTTCACATATAAAGTTTGTTTGAAATACAAGCAAAATGAAAAGTTAGTTATTTTATCTTTTTCGTGTCCCGACCATTGCCGTTCAAGTCAGCTGCTGTATCTGTCGCAGATGATGGGGTCTTCTGTGACCATACATCATCTGTTGCAGCCGCAATATCAGCTTCGCTTGAGCTAACTCCCTTTGTATGTGTAGGGCCATGGGCTGGAGCTTGAGTTGTCGTTGCTGCGCTCTTTGACGACGGCGGAGCAGACAGCGGTTTGGTTGTGGTAGTTGGAATAGATGGAGTCGGGCTCGGGGCATAAGGTATGGGTTTTGCACCGGCAGGGGGAGCTATGGGTTTTGGCGTAGGTTGCTTTGCCATGGTCTTACCATGCCTATAGACGTGAAACATAGCAGCAAAAACAATCATAATGATACCTACTATGAATAGTGAAAAGTTCTTCATTCCATTAAGGACAGCATAATATGCCGCAATGTTTAGATAAATTTGAAAGGCAAATAACGCTACAAATACTATATAGATCCAGCTTTCTGGGATGTTGATAGAACTCTTGCCTGAAGGTTTCTTTGGTTGCAATTTTGCGTTAGCTTCTGCGTTCTTGGCCAGCTTTATTATCAGATAGGTAAAGCCAAAGGAAAGAGGCACCAACATCAACATAACCGAGTAAAAGAAGATGGGGTCGATCACCAACCTTTCGAGCAAAGACTTTTGAATGTTGGGATCAATGTAGAATCCCCAGTAAGTGGTAACTGCAATCTGCGCTATGCTAGTTATGCCTATTGCGGTAACAAGTGGCCTATCTTTCCAAGAAAATTTCTTGTATCGATCAATAAAAGGCATAATCGCTAACGTTAATATGAGTAGACCGGGCCATGCAACGCCTGTTACAAATTTATCGTACCCTGTTCTAAGGAATGCGTACAATCCTGTAAGATACCACTCAGGTACCGTAATGCCAGGAGGTGAGGTTGGAACAAACTTTGTTCCTAAATCTATAGGAAAGACACCTCCAGTTAACATTACTGCCCCTGACACTGCCATAACCATAGGTACGTCGAATACCAAAAATCTTGGGAAGTGCACGACCATTAAACCGAGAAGTACGATCGGAAGGAAAAAAACGTGGAACGCATAGAATCTTAGGACAAAATCATGAAATCCTCCACCAAAGAATGCATCTCTCATTTGTGGACCTAGAACGGGTATGGAGTTAGTCAGAGATGCCGCGATGGAGATAGCAAGTTCAGACCGTTCACTAAATATAATATCATAACCAGTAAACGCCTCAAGAATTGTAAGTACACCTATGAGAATTCCCGTCACCCAAATAATTTCATTCCTGATCTTGTATCTGCCGCTAAAATACTGATAATACATATGAAGCAGTGCAACCATAACCATCGCATTAGACGCGTGATAGTGTATATTGCGTATATGGAATCCATAAGGAATTGTGTTGTTAATATTTTGCACACTATTCCACGCTCTATCAAGTTCCGGTTCATACCAAAGCATTAACAGGGCTCCAGTAATACCCAGAATAATGAACAGGACAAAAGTAATCATGCCGAGGAAACCAAGGGGACTCACGAATCTTCCAGGAAAGGTAAACTTGAGTCCCATGAAGATAGTTCGATCTACGCCGGCATAAATCCACCTGAAAAACTTGACTAGACTATTTTCATCCGCTATTGTCTCAGCCAAATTCTCACACCTTTAGGAATCGACCGTACCCCACAATTCCGTTTCCGCTTGGACTCCAGTTTGGAGGCAAAATCCAAAAGTTTCCATTTCCATCTATCTCTAGATCTAACATCGGAAGTACATTGCTAGGTGGAGACTGTAGCGATGCTGGTCCAGCAAATGCTTTACCGTTAATTGGATCATACATACTACCGTGGCATGGACATTCTCCTCTCTTTCTGCCAGGGTCAGGCCAGTATTTCCATAGACACCAGAGATGCAAACATATCATACTATACATTCTAAAGGCTGATACGTCATTTTTATTCCCACCTAGCTCTAGCGGCAATCGTATAAATTGCCAAAGTCGGAAGGATTCTTGGTTTAAGGTTTGATCATTAGTTTTTGGATAGATAACTGATTCCGAATGATTAACTGGAAAAGTCTTAATATTGGCCTGCGTGCCATCAGGCAGCTCGACTTTGGCTTTTGAAGATATGTTGCCTGAAGGATTAGGTAAGAACTTACCCCATTCTATAAAGGGTATGAAAGTCACAACCGTGCCTGCAGCTGCCATTAGCTTCAGAAAATCACGCCGCGATACCTTCCTTCCAGAATTAGGAGGGCTTTGCTGCGTCATTGTGTACACAAAACAGCTCAATACATATCTATAAACTTTTGGACATATTGGGGGTTGTTGCTTAATACGTTTTAATCAAATGTAAATAGGATTCCACGGTTTTCGATTTAGCTTAGAAGGGGTATGCATCCCCTTATTGACTTGCAATCGTAAGAGAAGAGGTGGTTATTGGCCTTGTTACCACCTAGCACATACCCTGGAACGAGATATGCTTATCAAAAATATAGTCTCGTTGGTCAAAGAAAATCCTC
>JBAVTY010000507.1:0-3511 GCA_049696495.1 Candidatus Nitrosopolaris sp. | reverse complement strand
TTCCCTTTCCTTCATCTGAAGGGTAAAGTGGTAAACATTTGGCAACCGTTCTGCGTTTGCCTCCAATTTCAACAACATCACCGGTAGATGCGCTTAATGAATCCATAGAATCATAGTCAATACGAGCAACTCCACGACCCACATCCCTAGTATAGGATTCCAGTATCTTTAGATTGTCATTACGAGCCATCGCGATAGTATTGCCTACCCTTAGTACTCATTCGTAATAAATTCTTTGCAATGGAATCAGAAATAATGCCTTTGTATTGCTAGATTAAAGTATTTTTGGTGCTGGAGGAGTTTTCGTTTGTTGCGGTTCTGTTTTGACTATAAAACAACTGGCCATCAATCTTTTTATATTTTTTTAGGATCGAGTTCTAAAAGTAAAAATGAAAGAGGTAGAATGAATCAATCGACTAAACGAATTCATCTTATTAGCAACAAAAAAGTGGAGGATAGTAATGATCTTTATTCTTCCTAGAGACCAGGAAGATCTAAATCATTCTAATTTGCTGTGTTAGCGGTTTGCAGCTGTGCTGGTGGTTGCAGGTGTGCTGGTGGTTGCAGGTGTGCTGGTGGTTTCAGCTGTATTGGAGGTTGGTAGTGGCGTGGCCAGTTTCCAGGGTGATAAGTCTCCAATAATACAAATCGAGTGTACACAGTTGATATTTGTAAGCTTATTCAGGCAGAATGCCATGTTGCCGCTACAATTATTGGCTTGGTTCGAATGGCTTAGGATATTTATGCTGTTGTGAGGGTAGCCACAGCCGCCGCCGAAGCCACAGCCGCCGCCGAAGCCGCCTCCCCCCCATGCCAATGCTCGTTGTTCTGGTACAGCGTATACCATTGTCGATAGACCGGCTGCAGCAATTAATGCTACAACCACTGTTGTTCTGTGATTCATAATTCTCAAGACTGATAATACTTTTCTCAGTATATATCAGATGCTTCACAGCGACTGCTAAAAGAATTGTGGAAATTATTGCTCTGATTTAAATCTGACCTATTTACTACTAAAAAGGCACGCGACAATCCCTAGCGCCAATTGTGGGTTGACCAGTTCAGGTAAAGACTTTTGTGTAATTGATTGTTATAACGTTTCTTATTGTTAGATAGGCTTCAATCGAGAAGCAGATTCGCCTAAAAATTATTTATGACCTGCCTACTGGATTTTTTTTATTAAAGCATGACTAGTCGGTCAGCTCGTTTGGAAAATGAAAAGCAAATTAGCAGGCAACTACGTTGACAAAATGTTTTAAGTACTAGAGAAAGATAGTATTGTTATGTCAAATATTCCATCTTACACCCATCCTGAAGTTTTATGTGAAACTGACTGGGTAGCAAACAATATCTCAAATGCGATTATTCGAATCCTTGAAGTTGATTACGATCCCGAAAATGCATATCTGCAGGGTCATGTACCTGGAGCATATTTGGTTTGGTGGAAAAAAGATATCAACGATGCAGATCGCCGTGATATAATCAATAAGCACCAGTTTGAGGCTCTTATGTCGAAAGTGGGAGCTACTTCTGATACTGAACTTGTATTATACGGCGATTTCAACAACTGGTTTGCAGCGTTTGCATTTTGGGTTTTTCGGTATTACGGCCACAAGAAAATCAAGATAATGAACGGGGGGAGGAAAAAGTGGGAATTGGAGAAAAGAGCGTATACAAAACAGGATCCCTCGCCAGCTGAAGGACGCTCAAAGTACATTGCCCAACCGCCTGATGAAGGGGTACGTGCATATCTGCCTGATGTAAAGCGAGCAATGGAAAAGGCTGAAGCCGTGTTGGTAGATGTTCGCTCACCAAAAGAGTTTAAAGGCGAAATTACAGCTCCTCCAGAATATCCCATGGAGCATGCGCAAAGAGGAGGTCATATCCCGGGAGCAGCGAATATTCCATGGGCCCAAGCAGTCAGAGAGGCAGATGGAACCTTCAAAAACGTTCAAGAACTCAGATCACTATATCAGGAAAAGGGAATAACTCCTGACAAGGAGGTGATTGCATATTGCAGAATAGGCGAAAGGTCATCACATACTTGGTTCGTCCTAAAATACCTTCTTGGATATCCTTCAGTGCGAAACTATGATGGATCATGGACAGAATGGGGAAATATGATAGGAAACCCAATAGCAAAATGAGGGAGATAGCCGAAGGGAAATCCATGCATGCAGATAGATCCCCTTTACTAAAGGGCAAATTTTATTTTATCTACGATGACGATAATTTTAATCTGGTGTTAGAAGATAAAACGAAAAGGGGTTTGGAAGTGCGGGAACGAAACAAGGACGAAAAGTACGATGTAGATGCGGACAAGGGAATGATTCACGATATGGACGGTATTGGTCATAAGGTAGGAATTAGATGGTACTTTCCGAAATCAAAATATCAAGTTGAAGAGGTGACAAAAATAGCAGAGGAGATGGAAGCTAGGTATAAAGCGATACAAGAAATGACTTGCCCTGACGATAGTTAATAGAAAGCCTTTTAGCCCTTTTAACTTCAGGTATTTTGATGTCCGCTCTACTACAGGATCGAGTATGGGTAGTATTATCTGAAATTGCAAAAAGAGGTATCTATCCTTTACACGCTTCCAGATTGGGTCTCTTTAGGATGCCAATCGATCTTACAGATTTGCCTGATATTTCCAGTATTAGCAATGATTTAAAAAGTTCTGGTTTGAAAATGGATGCCTACGCAGATAGGATATATGCAGTTTATAAATGGACCGAGAAAGGCTCAGATGGTTTGACTGGGGAAACATTAAGGGCTGATCTCAATGTCACTGTAGAGATAGTGACCGGCGAAGTAGTTGATTTAATTTATCAGATCAAACCATTAGAGTTTTTCGGCGATTGTTATTGGGTAGAGAACTATAGGCAGAAGGCAGACCATAATGCCAAGATGGTTATTGACACTATTATAAGAAATACAAAAATCGGAGATAAATTAATAGCCCATTATCAGAAAGCCGAAAAGCTTTCTCTCGAAAGTGCAATAAAGAGACTAGAGGAGCTGACTCCATTGGCACAGAATCCTAAAGCGAGAAGCGCGACGGCTATCCCTACACTTGCAGGCCCGTCTGGCCCACCCAAATTATCGCAGCCAACCATAGCGGTAGCACCGCAAGTTCCCGTCCCAGCAGCAGGTGGTGCTAATACAACTATATCACTTAGTGGGACTGGAACTAGTTATTCTAAAGCTGAAGGTCCTATCGATCCTGATTTCAAATCCAATAGGCAGGTAGTCGGCACTTTCCAGGGAATAAAAGTATGGGGACCGGTTGATCCACCAGGCCAGTTGGGAATATGGGGCACAACAGTAACTGTAGATTATGATATATGCATAGCAGATGGCGCATGCATTGAAGCTTGTCCCGTTAATGTCTATGAATGGTTAGATACTCCTGGACATCCATCATCAGAGAAGAAAACATTTATGGCTAGAGAAAAAGACTGTATATTCTGTATGGCATGTGAGAACGTATGTCCTCCCCAGTGTGTAA
>JBAVTY010000506.1:0-2411 GCA_049696495.1 Candidatus Nitrosopolaris sp. | reverse complement strand
TTTATTCGTCTATCTTCACTATATATTTTCCTTGTGACGAACCCTTCCTTCTCCATTTTATCTGGATTGATTATTGTGGGCAAATATTGGGCTGACGAATTATGTTTATCTCTTTGACTGATATCTTATCATCTCTAGAGCCTGGATACTTATCCTTATGGAGTTGCACAGTAACTGGAGAATTCTCGCTAGCCTACATTGTGCGTATTCTTTCAACAGGACTGAATCCTTTCCACCAAATCCACCATATGAATATTTTTTACTGCAATCATCCGGATCACCCGCCCAACCTGCCGGATATTTCTTACCATGTTCGAACCCAAAGTCATATGCCAAAATGTCTGATTGTCTCCATTACAATAATCATTCAAAGATCCAGGTCTAAAAGCACACGTTACATTAAACCCTGTATCATATCCGTTTGTCCACTCATCACATGCTTTTCCTGTTAATGAGACCCTTCCTGACTAGCCTCGCCGCCGGGGACTTACGGTCGCGATAAAGATCTTCTCCATGTGGGAAATTTCCAGTTAGCGCATCAAATCTTCCTACATTGAATCCATTCAAATAATGCTTACTCTGAACCCGAACAAGTGCCTGATGTAGATAATTAAATGGCGTTTGATAAATCAGTAGCTAGTCCTCAAGACAATAATGTACTAATTCAGTCTGAGGAGATCGTACCAAAAGACGATTTAGTACGTACATGTATTTTATCGAAACGCATTTCAAAAAAGAAAATAGAGGTGCTTTCAGAATAGTATATTTCACTACTATGGAAGCACCGAAACATTTCACATTTTCCTTCATTTTTAGAATAACCGATATCATCTCATCGGATTTTTTCTGTCGAAACCAAGCGTAATTCCACGAATATCGGTGAATTCCATATAGCATACCTCATCTATGTTCATTGGAATTTGCGAGATTTCCGAACTACAGATTGGGCATTTCATTATGAGGCCTCTAGGATTAAAGCACATAGCGCACCACCGGCAACTATCACAGAGTTCAAGTATGATATTAGGCAATCTCTCTCCTGTAATCTTTTGTTGTGTTGTATTGATATCTTCGTAGGGTGTGACCAGGCTTTCAGGAGAATCATCCCATTCCCCCTTTTCATTAGGTCCTCTCATTTTGAACTCTTTCATAACTGCATATTTGTCAATTTGTGATTACTTATTGGTTTGCATTGCATGGCATTTACAAGTATTTAGGATTTATCCGGTGTGTCATATACCTTGACTCTCTCAATAGGTATATTGTATTATGCTCTTACAAAGATTTGATGGATATTTGTAAATGAATGGTGGTTTCTACTGAGCCGAAGGATGTAAGAATCCCAAAGCCGCGACCTTTCTTGTTAGGGGTGGTTCACATGTGTAATCATCTTTTCCTTCTAGTAGTGACTTTTTTCTTTCAGCAATTATGAATTATGTGACTGTACAATCAAATAGACGTCAAGCTACTAATATTGGTTTATAATACTTTTATTCACTGTTTCATGTTATAGAATAATGAAGTCGAAGACAAGTATATTTCTTAGTACAGTATCTATCGCAGCAGCATCACTGTTTGCATTAGGTCTTATACTTGGAAACCAACAAGCATTTGCAGCCAACTTGTGCGGAAGTGGCTTGGGCTGCGGGGGCTACGGCTGCTACGGCTTCCACCACCACTTCTACCCCTACTACGGCGGCTGCTGGGGCTACGGCTACGAGCTGCCATTCCCGTAACAGCTTATCCAAGTCTCGAGCCATAGGCGTGAATTCTTTTTCAACTAATCTTCTAATCACCTATGAAAGGCAGATATGTCATTTTCATGTGGAAAAAAGGCATAACGATTATTCCAGCATAATACCTTGGTCTGGTATGTGCAGTTAACTGGTATTATGAACAGGCTGACATATACGCCAGAAGCGCTAGTGCAGGAAACTTCGATGGTAAGAACGCCAAATACAAGCCAGTATTTCCTTTAGACGAAAGAGACGTTTCTCCTAAACTGAAGGCTAACCTTGCAGAACGACGAAAGACTTCCATAGAATCTCTTCACATGGTAGTAGAAGATGCCGTATTCATGATATTTCGGGCCAGACATCCAATGATTTTCTATCAGCATATTGAAGCTGAGGGCTTGCGCTGGAGGTTGGTTTAGTCGTGTCAGAAACAGATAGCCCAACACCGGACAAACTTGCATGAGGTATTCTCATATCCGCCTATGTTTGAAGAGCTGCAGGAGCTTCAATTCCCTAACTCCCCTATCTTCACTCTACTATCGGCCAGGCCTAATTGTTGTACTTCCAGACATGGTTGACAAAATCATGTACCAACATGCCTGACACTTTTTGTCTTGTTTTAGTGTATCAATAGCGGTTGTTTTAAACATTTCATGAACTTCTCTGCTGGTGTCA
>JBAVTY010000505.1:0-4158 GCA_049696495.1 Candidatus Nitrosopolaris sp. | reverse complement strand
AAAAACCGAAATTGGTTCTGTTTTACCATTTGTGAAGATAATGCGACGGGCTGTGTTATGATATAACGTACCAAACCAGGGTCACGGGCCCTAGTCTGGGAACAAGAACACATCAAACCATTATATCCTGATTGTATATTTGATTCTTATGGAATAATCCTCGTCTTTGGTTATATACTAATGCAAGGATTAGGGAGAATAACGTTTCACATTCTATGCCTGACCGGGATTCTGGTAGTAATAGATATTGCAAAAGGAAATCCACTATTATGACCCATGATGTAAAGGAGTCATCAAAGACGCAGACTCTCTCATCAAGTATTTGACGATGTCCAGTTCGAAGCGTTTTGTCCTATAGTAGTTTGTAATAGCTGCTTTTACATTTGTAAACCGGGGGTAATATTTTGACACCAATAGATTATCTTTTCCTTGTCTCCAGCATTCTTCTACTACGCGGTTGAACTCCCAGACTATACATGATCCACAGATAATGAGATCCATGAGCTGCATACCAAGTAGAGCTGCACCTTTATCATTGTGAAGGACTCTCTATACGCGTTCTGGCCTACAATAGTAATCTATACTATAGTCAACGAACCACTATTCCTTAGAGTCTGAAATCGCGCCTACAACACCACTTATCAATACAGCTACACCAAGGGCCGCTAACCCATAGAGCCCTAGTTTTTTGACGTTTTCTGTTAATTCCTGAGCATTCTTATTACATATCGCATTTCTAAAACTTGGCATCAAGGCTGACAATCGTGGAGGTCATTAGGGTCAAATTCGAGTTGTATGGTTGGTTTACTTTTTGCCAAATATGAAGGAAGGCCGCCTAAACTGACGTTTTTGTCCTTCAAAATTAATATAGGCTTATCGATGCCATACGAAATTCCTGTTTCGCCATGAATCCCGCAAGAATAGCACACACTTTTGTGGGGTATCTTTCTAAGCCTTTTATCCCTTTTCTGACCGTATCTCCATTTGACGAGAAAATTGACGTGTTTGACGAACATTTAAGTAAATCATTCCTCAATAACTAGATGATAATATGCCCATCAATGCTTCCTGATAATTATAAATCGCTAGTGATACAGGAGTGGCCGAACGGAGAACAAAGAGATAAAATTGCAGTTGATAATGGGCTTAGTGTTGGATCTGTTACAAATATAGTTAATCGATGGAGAGCGGCCTTGGGTTTCCATACAGCAGATGCATTAAGGGAATTAGCGGTAACTTTGAGGAAGGTTGGTATTACTGCAGCTCGATGTGCCTTAGGATTTAGGAATGCAACATTAATGCTTAGAATAGGAGTGAAGGAAGACAGCCCTTCGAGTCGTTTATTTTAGACGTTTACAATCGCTGCAAGGATATCGGATTATCGCCAGAGAGCATTGCTTTTCATTTGGCAGATTTGCTTGAATTTTCCAAAACTGTGCTACTTTCAAAAATACCAGATTATGTCAAGGAAAAGACAAATGAGAAGTTAAAACTAGAGGAAGAAATAGAAAATCTAGAAGTGCAGATTGAGATCTTACAAGAAGACAAATCACATGCCGAGTCTCTTTGCGATAAAGCACTGCAAGATGAAAAAATGACAAGTTCTGTACTAAAATGGTATTCTGAACTTAGAGAAGAATTGAGAGGATATAGGATATCCGTCGATGATATTCAGAAATTTGCAAAATTAGTTAATAATCTTGAACAAAGTGAATACAATGTTGAAAAGCTTATAAATGAACTTTCAAATCTAGAAGGTCTAAGGCTATAGCATCAACATCTTCAAGAAACTGTACCGTCTTTTGAAAACAGGAAAGAGAAGCTCAAACTAGAATGTTCTACACTTCAGACATGGATATCTATTCATAATCAAGTACTATCTAAATACCATCACCTTGAGGTTATGGGGTTTGGTCTTAATCAATTACAGGTTCTTTGGACTACCGTTAGGGAGATTGCGCGTGAAAATAATAAACCGGTAGAAGAAGCCGTAATGAAATTTTTGTCTGATGTTGAACGCCAATACAATACCAAACTAGGATTTGAGTCTAAGGTAGAAAGCTTAAGAAATGAAGTCAACAAGCTAAATCAAGAGCAGGCCACACTACGTACTGAATTATTATCATTACCATTGGTTGGCCCCAAGTTAGTCAAACTGACTCAAAGTGGAATAACAGAACAAGACATCATCAACATGCTGTATTTGAAAAGTACGGTGCAGGTAAGGACAGACAATCATTTGTTTCTGAGTTAGAACATTATGGAGGTCTAAAATCATCTATACAAGAATTATCTAAACAATATGAGAGAATTAGAATGGAAGTTCACTACAAACACACAACTGGGATTTAGCTAAAGACAATCAAAGAGTCCTATCGAATTTAATTAATTCAAGACACACTTTTGACTTTATGCATGGTCTGGGCAATTCATTAAGAAATGAAATTTTCGGATTGGTCTTAATTTCCGCATCTATTAAATGCTCAATGAAGTTTCAGCTTGGGTATGTTGAAAAATTAAAACCTAATAACAGCAATGAATTTACATCGCTAAGTAGAGCCTACAAAGGAGAAGAGGGTGTCTCGACACCGGAGATAAAGAAGGAATTGATAAACGCCATTGAAGTTATGCAAAGTAGACTTGATGTAAACGATAGGCTAGGTGATGTCTTGTCTAGCGCACGACTTGCCCTGATGGATAAGGCAAATAACCGACCTTACAAATTAAATGCAAAGATTGCAGTCGTTATATTCTAAATACTGGTTCTGAAATGTTTAGGCTACGAACAGTCGAAGATATATCATCCTTACATGACCTATAAGCTGGAATGTGTTGCATAACGATTTGGGTAATACTGCACTTCAGCAGTGCTAGTGTATCTCTAACCTACATTGAATCTGAACCATCAGAGGCTTTACATTGATAGTTATACTAAAACTAAACTTTGTAAACAAGTCTTTACATCTACTTCGGATAATTACCGAAATTACCTATCAGTGGTAGTTCACGCACACCCGTTGTCATTGGTCATTAAAGGCGTAAGCGGCTGCCAACGCTAATTCTTCTTATTTTGAGAAGACGTATTCTATAGGGCAATAAAAACGAGTGTTAAACTAGATTCGTTTGGCAGCATTCGTTCGTAGCTAAAAGATATAACTAGAAATCGGCGATAATAGTAAATCGCATTGTCATCGCATAGAACGATGATAATGAAGCAAATTATTTTTGGTACCGTGATAGCTCTGCTATTGTCAGGATTCTTTGTAGAACAGGCATTCGCTCAAGTAAATGGTACAAATGGTGGAATGGCTGGAGGCGGAACTAAGGCCGTAGGCGGTAACGGTGGAATTGGCACAAGTGGTAGTACTATAAATGGTAAAAACGGAACTAGCGCAAATGGTCATAGCGTAGGAGGTACCACAAGCAGTGGAGATTAGAGGGACAGCAGCATCGGTCGGAATTATGCCATAGAGGACGGTCTGCTGTTCGTATAATTGCTATATACCATAATGTGCTACTGTATATAACAACCCTATACTACCTTTGATACGCATATGGTCACAGACGACAAAACACGTAGCGCGTTTCATGTCTGACTTAAGTGTGCTCACTTCATGCTTTCATTTATAACCCAATATGACATGAGAATTTCTATTTTTTTTGTTCTAATCAAGCTGAAATCAATCAGATGTTCTACATAAACAGAACCACGTTCTCTTTTAAATGTCTTAAAATATGCTGACGTGTCTAGATATAATCGTCTTATGCGATTTGTCTTCAGCGCATTCGCATTCTGATTAATTCTTTGGACAGAGATGGACATTTCTTAAAATGCCTGCAGTCTCTTTATCATCTGTCTTGGTCCTAGACGACGCGCTAGTACCCCCCGTGTTATCAGATAATTGCTTTCCCTTCAATATTCTATTGAAAAACTTTTTTCTCCTAACTGTGAGCATCAATCTATTATATTCTATATTCGATATCCCCTAGCAAGGACTTCATAATATTGCAGAAAATGCTATCAAAAAGGTGCACGGAAGATACAAGGATTGTTTGCCTGTGCTAAATGCGGTGAAGAGAATGCTGATAGAAATGCCGCTTTCAATATTGCCTATCGGGCTTTAGGATATATTTCTAAAGTAGGGGTAACCGTGAACA
>JBAVTY010000504.1:0-1904 GCA_049696495.1 Candidatus Nitrosopolaris sp. | reverse complement strand
ACAATAGAAGACAGGATTAACAGACACACGATGCAATTTGACAAACCGCATAAGGATAAGAATAGTGAGTTTATAATTCGTGGTGAGGGAGAACAGGGTGTATTCTCCGCATTAAAAATGGAATTAGTTCATTCAGAATCAAAAGATACTCCTACTGCGCTGAAGATAAAGGCGGAAAAGGATAAAATACTTGAAGGGAAAAAAGATGTCTTCCACGATGACATATTAATAAGTGATTACGATGCAAATAGACTTGAGAAATACTTTCAAGAAAACTTTCGCAAGCAGTAAGTAGCATATCATGGCCTTCCTCTCCTTGCAAAGAGACCAGGAATCGAAACGGAAAATGAAAAAGTTACTTAGGAATGACTCGAAGAAAAAACGTCGAGAACCTACTGGTCAGCTTACTTCTGGCGAATCGAGAAAAGATGATTATTATTGGGTTACAGTAATAGGTTCTTCTTGTACCTTTTCAAGTTCTTCTTCCACTTTCAAGTCTTGCTTTTCTAACAACCTGTTCTTTATTTCGTGTTTATCGTAGATTTCATAATCTATTAAGTTGCACATACTGATATTATGATGGACTTCATAACTTATATCAATTGCCTTCATGGGCTTTGACATCGACCTAAGGAATAAGTTTGTAATGGATAGAGTAGACATTCTTTTTGTCCTTTGTAAGTCAGCCAACTTTCTTTCTGTCGATAAAGAGTCGTGTTCCGCATTGAAACATCTTTAGCTTTATACCAAACGATCAATGGAAGTTAGCAAAATGAAAACATGGAATTATGCCCCAGCCTCAATTATCTGGCCACCCGAACAAGATTGTAGCCTGATTTTTCAAGTCTATTCTTTATCTCTTCTTTTGTAATGAGTGATGGATCAAAGTCTATTATGACGCTGTCAGTCATGTAGTCAATATTGATGCTCTTTACTGCTATCTCATCCTTTAGTTGTTTTTCTACAATAAGCTTGCAATTGGTGCAATACATTCCTACTACCTTAAACAAAGCTCTTTCAGTTGTCATCTTCCTCTGTGAAAAGTATATCGGATAGTTTTTTCTTTCTCAGCCCATACTTATGCGCTATCCAACTATGTCTTTTACCAGCATTATGCAATTTTCTGATCTCTTCAATTTCTAGATTGGTCGGTTCCCTCAATACAGTTAAGCCCAAGAACTAATATAAAAGTAATAGCAGAACATTACTTTTGTTGTGCGCCGTCTGTAAAATACGATCTTTATATTAGGATCAGAACCAATCACGTTTACAAATGTGTTACGGTAGTGGTAGGAGTTATGGTGGTGGGGGCAGCAGAGGCTTCAAGAGGTTCACCGCGGCCGAAACCGGTAGAAGTAGATGTTACTGACATTAGCAGAAAGGGAGATGGAATTGCTAGAATACAGGGTTTTGTAAGTTTTATAGAGAACAGAAAAATTGGGCACAGGCTCAAGGTAAAAGGTTACTGAGGTAGCAGATAGGTTCGCAAAAGCAACAATTGCTTAAGCGAACTCGACTAAGTTAAGTATCTGAGTTTTTATCAACATAGAATTATCTGAATGTTAACGATTTTAGATGAGAACAGCTTTAGCTTAGTACTTTACCAGTCTATATGTGAAAGCTGAACATCTGGAGTTATCCAAGGTCAAGAAGGAACTGTTTGATTTTATGAAGAGAACTAGTAACAAAGAAGAGTACAGAAGGGCGTCTGCGATAAAACAAAAGCTGGACTATAGCCAGGAATCTGGATGTTAATTACAGGAATGTATACAATTGGGTAAAAGAGTACAAAGAATATGGACTAGATGGTATAAGGAGTAAAAGAAATAATGCTGGGAGAATACCAAAGATATCCTCGGATAAGAACAAGAAGATGATTAAAGAGATAATATCAAAATCTCCTA
>JBAVTY010000503.1:0-4972 GCA_049696495.1 Candidatus Nitrosopolaris sp. | reverse complement strand
TGAGAGTACTTAATTGCACTGACATTTTCGATATCAATTCACTTTATTGGTCTGGCTCGGACATATCTATGTAATATTCGAGAGTACAAAATATTCCTTCATGCACAATACTTGCGGTACCAACTATATTTGAAGCTCTCTAAGTGGTCCCATAGTCGTAGGACCATAGTATTATTGCCTGGATGAAGACTGTCAAAGAATTCATTCATTTTTATCAGCTTATTGTCTACTCTAGAATTATTCAATTCCGTTTTCGTCAAGAACGGCTACCTGTAGAGTTCTTGTGAACATCCATTCCCACAAACATACTCTTGAATACGTTATTGTCTGTTTTAGACCTACAGAGTTTGTTCTCATATAGTTAGTACAACAATTAATATACTAGATTGGTCTTCGCTTATCCCCATATCCTTTTCTTCGACTGTAAATACGCTAAAATCAGGATGAGCGAATGCCTTGGTACAAGGTCTAAGAGCAGCCTACTTAGACAATTCCGTTTCTTCACTTCTAATATCTGATGAGAGAGTTTGTATATTTTTGTTAGTACGTATTATTGAAGAAATACCAATCCATTCTTTAATAGGGAATGCAACAGCCAAAATAGTGCGATTTTGTCTGTTAGAATTTCTCTCGAACTTAGGTACTTGACTACCAAAAAAACACAATTAGATAAACTTAGAGAAAGTGTTCCTAAGGATGACATGTTTGATGCTGCATCGAGGTTAGGTTAGTTCAATTATGTATGTATATTCTTCTACTGATATCTAAGTACATATTCATATTGCGTAAAGAAACTGTACAGCGACTAGTAAGAATAATTCTTCCCAGCTTTAATATTCTATGTTATTCTAAACAGTTATCGACGAAAAATGAATAAGAACACATCAGTAACTATGGCCGCGGCCATAGCAGGAATTTTGACGTTGGCTGTAATGACAGTTGGACTACACCAGGCATTTGCCGACGGCAATCAGAAGTGTTGTGACGACAAGAATCAGAAGAATGAACAAACAACAAAGGTAGCGGTAGGCGGAAATGGTGGATCCGGCGGAGCCGGCGGAGCAGGCGGAGAAGGTGGCGCAGGCGGAGCGAACGTCGTCAAAGACACAAAGAAAGCTAATGTCGATCAAGATGCAAATGGCGGAGGTGCCAATGGGGGCCACGGCGGTAACTCCAATGGTGGCAACGCTAACGCGTAATAAACATCCAAAAGAAATACTAAAATACGCAAATAAATCCTAAACAAATCCCTTTTTTTTCTGAAGATCTTTGCTATTCAGATATGTATGAAAAACCGGGATACCACATGGTATCAATCGTAATACATATATCAATGCCTGAGCAAGAGACACCTTGACGTACGGTTATCCAATCCAGCTAAAACGAGAGCAATCACATAAGTTAAAAAAAAACTGACAAACTTGATGCAGTTAAATTAGCTGATCTACCTGGTTGATACATAGCAGAATGTTATATACCTACTAGAGAAACGACGGAACTACGAGAGTTAGTAAGACATAGGGCCGCGTTAGTGAGAATGAGAACTAAACTCAAAAATAAGATCCATAGTATTATGTTTATGAATGGTACCTCCGTATCTTCTATCGGTACCCATACCTTTACCAAAGGTTATATTGAGAAGCTAAAAGAATTCAATGATTATAGAATTAATGGGTAGCTCCGGATAATTGAATCGTTAAATGATGAAATTAATACAGCATCTAAGAAGATACTACTGCTTGCTCATGGAGATAAAATGGCCAGATTGTTAATGACAGTTCCTGCTATTGGATATTATTCAGCTTTGCTAATAATCAGCGAAATTGGACATTGTCTTGGCGAAACACGGACATCAGGCAACTTCTATACTTAATAATATTAATTCGCTAACTATCATTTCTCAACAGATATTTGGTAATGTCTAGTTTGAAACGTTTTGTCCTATAGTAATTGGCTTTAGCACACTTTAGATTGTGGAATTCAGGATAGTATTTTGATATCAAAAGATCATCTTTTGCTTGTCACCAACATTCTTCAAGCATTAATTCCAGGTGAGCCTTTGAGTAGATATTCGACTCTAATAACATCTTTCTGATCATGATTGAGCTAGCTCTCTAAAAACAGTATTAGTTTTCTAAATTTCTTCTGCAATTCCTTCAGGTACTTCAGAAATGCATACTGGTTGAAGACATCATACTGACGGAAAAATTTCAGTATTGGTACTTATTTACTAAAACATACTTGTGCTACAATGTGAGACGTTGTCGAACAGATGTCTCATAGAACAAACGAAGAGTGTACTATGTATATTAATTCTCCTACTGCTATCCAAGTACATATTCATCCTACGTATACAAACTGTACAGCTACTAGTACGAATAGTTCTTCCGACCTCTAATAAATTATGTTATTCATCATAGCTATCGAGAACATTTGAATAAGAACACATCGGTAATGGCTGCGCCATAGCTGTAGCAGGAATTCTCACACTAGCTGTACTGACAGTAGGCATGCGCCAGGCATTTGCAGCAAGCAGCAATCCCTGTTGTGACAATAACAACAAACCCTGTTGTGACAATAACAACAAACCCTGTTGTGATAATGATAACAAACCATGTTGTGATAATGATAACAAACCCTGTTGTGACAATAACAACAAACCCTGTTGTGATAATGATAACAAACCCTGTTGTGATAATGATAACAAACCCTGTTGTGATAATGATAACAACAAACAAACAAGTACTGCGATAGGTGGAAACGGGGGTTCAGGTGGAGCTGCTGGGGCTGGCGGAGAAGGCGGACATGGCGGAGCTAACACAGATAATAGTGCCGCTAAATCGAATGTAGCGCAGAAAGCTAATGGCGGAGGTGCCAATGGGGGCCACGGCGGTAACGCCAATGGTGGCGACGCTAGTAGCTAAATATCCACACACCACAAAAATCCAAATAAATCCTAACAAAAGGGATTTTTTCTTTTTTGAACATATCACTTTGCTTTGCAGATTTTATGAACACATCAGGTATGATTTTTTATTGCACAACGTTCCATGACTTTAGAGTGTTCCGGTATGTCTCATCAAAGCACATTCTCACATATTAGGAAAGGTTGGATTCTAATTCTCCATCGCTTAATTTCTATTAGATTATACAGTCATATTATTATACAATTGAAGATGGGTTTACTTTTTACATATTCTAGTACGTCCACGACCTACGTGTTAATAGTCTAGTTGAGTTCCTATTACTAGGAGAAGGAAACAGTAATGCCATGCTAGGCTATGTTAATTACATGCTGGATGCCCTATATAAAAACGGATAAACCTCGACGCAGCATCAAACATGTCATCCTTAGGGGATAAGCGAAGACCATAATAATGGCTCACAACTATACTTCGCCAAGCCAATTTGTTACAGTAAACCCCTTATCACTGAATCTAAGGCTGTGGTCTGCTTTAGATTCAGTACATCATGTAATCACGCAATGAGCCAGTAGTGTCATCTTACTACTCGAAAGACGTATTCAGGGGAATTAGACACACTAGTGTTATTTGTAATAGTCGAAAATATATATGATATAGGATTCTGGATATCAATGAACCCACGCACCCTGGCTTTGTATATGAGACGATTTTCTGTTCCGTTGTCAAAAAATCTGAGATCCTGGTATATATAGATGGTTTTGCATATATAATGTCCCATTGGTAATACGACCTACTAACTTAACGTTCTTTAAATGCTTTCATCGAAGCTATACTGGATGTTAAGCATTTATGTAACTATCTTTATATAACCCAACCCTCATGTATGTATATTGGATAACATAGCTCTAACAATGTATTTTGTCATAGGCTACGTGATTACATACCTAGGACTTGAGCCATGTCTTTATAAACAAGTAAAAATGATGATGACCACAAAAGACGATATCCAGGTAGAAGGTGGATAAGAAATCAAACACGGAGAGGAGAGGAAAGTTGGTAATTACCACAATGGTAGAAGATGAATTATTAACTAGGCCTCCAGTAAGAATAGAAATATTGTCCTCTGCAGAGAATACACCATTATTAGATAAAGACCTTCATGAGATTCTTGGAGATGCATCTAATTCTTGCGAGTTCACAAGCTATGTCGATAGAAACGGAGAAACCTTTGTGAAAATCGATTGTGTAGTTAATGAGGATGAAAAAGAACGTGTTTGGGATCTTATTAGGTTTAAACATAAAAGAGACTGCGCCATATCATCAGAACCTGTCGAAGTCTAAGACCAATACAACGTATTACATTCCACTTCGTGATTCGGATTTATAGCATTAATAGAAAATGAAATAAAATCTCTGCAATATCGAACCTAAATCTTGAAATGGATGGAACTTGATGCTATCTGCTCCGTGTTATTTTAAAACCGTTCGCGGTATTCCCCAACCTTACCTCCATTGAGATTAATATCATAAAAGAAAGCCTTCAGCTTCAGAATCCATTTGACAAGCTATATATAAGCTCGATTATTTTCTATGAGATATTCTTCTCATAGGGTTGTAATACGTATCCGTGATCTCTTACCAACCTACTTAGATTGAAATAATGATATACATCAGCAATAATTCATGATAATGATGTCTGATTCATCGCTGCTCAAAAACTTTTTAACAGAAGACACATCTACTCCTATGCTACATTAAAGAAAGACAAGGGCTGGGCTGATAGAAAGAAGAAAAAAGTCGAGGGATGCAATATCGGTTCTGGAATCTATTCTTTATGTATGTACTATTAGTATATCCCAGGATTAGTTCATTGCCACGTACCATGTCTTGAAATATATATTTGATACCACGAGGAAGAGAGGTTGTAGTATCCCGAAATTATTAACGCTTCGTCTCATGTTTCTATTTCCCATTCAATCACCTTAATTTATTAATAGCAACTGGTAGTTGCTTCCTCCTTCTGTCTATCTTTTTGTAAAATGCTTGGA
>JBAVTY010000502.1:0-2717 GCA_049696495.1 Candidatus Nitrosopolaris sp. | reverse complement strand
ATTTGATCTTTTGGAGGAATTAAGGAAGCATCTTAACGATCCGAATCTGAAATATATTTTTGTAATAGGTTATTCCTTCAGAGATGATCAGTGATGGATATTTTTTCAATTACTTCACCTATCGTTTCGTTCATTGAGGCCTCTGCAATATCACTTGCATGCTCTGCCGTCCTCCGTATATCCTCTAATATCAGCTTGATATTGACGTTGATCGATTCGTTGCGAGCAGAGGTTGAGGTCGTTACTTTTTCAAGAAATTTAATTATCTCATTCTCCAATGAACGTACATCTTCAGCTTTGTCTACAATATTATCAGCTAAATTATAATCTCTCCGAAGAAAAGCTTCAACAGAGTCATTAAGTAATACTAGTGAGAATCTACTCATATTATCGATTTTTTGAAAGACTTCGTTTGGAATTTTTTCAGTAATCTTGAGACATTTGTTAGCAATGCCCGCTGCGTGGTCAGCCACACGTTCAATGCTCCTTACAACAACACGATAACTCAAACATTCAGATATGCCTTTTAATCCTATTTCCTGCAACATGCTCTCCTTCTGTAACGCGATCACAAGGTTTCGTAGTATATACAAACTGAATCTATCTACCTCATCATCTGATTTTATTATTGTTGTTGCTAATTCATGGTTCTGTTCAGCAAGAGAAGCCATTGCGTCTGTATACATGGCGGTTGAAATCAAAAACATCCTTCTGACAGCGGCATTAACTGAAAGTTCTGGTAGACTAAGCAAGACTTGGATTGTAATTAAATCTGATGCATCAGCTATTATTTCCGTTGCAACCAAGTTTCTACGTACTACCTCTCTGACCGCATCACGCTGCGAAGGGTTAATTCTTCCAGTTTTTGATTTCAAATGCATAATATTATATCCTGCCAAATACATCGACACGACCTTACGTTTCAAAGAGCTGCCCCTCTCACTCTGCAACACTATTGCTGTCACTTCGTTAGCTGAATCAGGTCTCCTTTCCGCGTTAGGGATTATGGATAAAGAGTTATTGGATTCTCGAGTAATTGTCACCGGATCACCAGCTTTAAGATTCAAGACGAAAAGCTTTCTTTGCAAGTTTCCTCCGAACCATTCTCTTTTAGAGACAGCCCCAACATGATCACCATTGCTAATAATCGCCCATTCCGTACACATGTCTTGTCGTATAGAGACATAAAACAACATCCAATGCACTCACGTGGACCAAGTAGCGGCCCGTGGTAGTGTATGGTGCTGTATCAGTTGGTCCTGATGACACTCTGAAGGTCATGAAAAGTACTCCTTTTTGATAGAAGTTGTAGTATACCAAGCCGAAAGAGTAGCTATAATCCCACCCCCTGCAATAGGCAGACCATCTGGCAGTATTAAACCGGCCATTAAACCATCCATTTATCATCCATCCTTATTACAGATATAGGCCACTTCAGCAATATTGTATCCCAATGTTATAGATTCAGATAAGAGCAATATTGTATTTCAGCAGCAATATTGTATCCCAATGTTATAGATTCAGATAATACCGATAAAGAAGGACACAGAATACAACCGAAACGACGGCTCCTAAGTGGAAGTGTTGATCAAGTGGGTAAGGATTTACAGGCAGTTGAGCGAATAGGAGTAGATCACTTTATACGGAATTACAATCGATCAGTACTAAGCGGTAAAACTGACAAGATAATTGAGTTATCAAAACAGCTTTCAAGCTTCATAAGATAGTATTCAGAAGAAACAGCTAAAAAAAGAGATATTATATTCTCTTTTTTCTTGTTATACTGGCTAATTTATTGAAGTCACTAAAGGCTGTTCCTGCACTTGTTCCAGTTCTGGTTCAACCTGTTGTAGGTCCTCCTCTTCTAGAGCAAATTTGTTCTTTTGGCTCTTTTTTTCTGGAATTTCGTAATCGAAACACATGGTAATATATCACCTGGACTCCATCCTTTAAATAACTTTCATTACTATGTATTGAATAAATTGCGATTACTTCTCTTGTAGCATTCTCATCCCGTCGGACATGATGTATCCCAAGATAAGTGATATTGTCATAGCTAGTAGGTGATAAGACACGTTCCTTATCATTTCTGATATATTGAGCTAAGGGTTTCGGTCATTATATCATCGTGTTAAAAAAATATTCCACACACACAACACGTTCCTTATCATTTCTGATATATTGAGCTAAGGCTTTCGGTCATTATATCATCGTGTTAAACTATCAACTCAATTTGTTATTGGCTTGTTGCATCAGCTAATTTTTAACTGGGTGTACTTGAACCGGGCATAGCTTTTTTAAAATTATGATCCCGATAAAGTAAGGAATATTATACAATGCTGGTAGGACAGCACTTTGGATACCGAAAAATTGTTCTGCGAAAACCATTACGAGGATATTGTTAACATACGCCATC
Source organism: Candidatus Nitrosopolaris sp. (assembly GCA_049696495.1). Classification (GTDB taxonomy): domain Archaea; phylum Thermoproteota; class Nitrososphaeria; order Nitrososphaerales; family Nitrososphaeraceae; genus Nitrosopolaris. The sequence goes on along the minus strand of JBAVTY010000502.1, from coordinate 301 downwards.
GCAATGAGCCCCTCTGTTGCTGCTGTACATTTCGATTCTTTGGTGTTCGATTTAGAACCATTAGTAATACTTTTCTTCTCACGCAAGGTAACCAAGGTTAGTGTATAACCAACCGTTCCATATACACCGAATAGGAGAAAAGCTATTAAGGTCATCTCTATAACAAATAAAGGAGACTCGAAGAAGTAGATTGAAATTTTTGAAAACACTGCCATGTTTATCAACATTATAAGAACGATCGAAAAATAAAGGGAATTTTTAGAAACATATTCAGCTGCTTTGGTTGAAAATCTCTTTGTAA
>JBAVTY010000501.1:0-15856 GCA_049696495.1 Candidatus Nitrosopolaris sp. | reverse complement strand
GTGCTACGTAGTATTTTTGCTGCACGTCAGACCGCTTAGAGTTTGTTTTTGGGTCTTGGACGTCCTCATCTATCTGTCTTGTCCACGCGATTGTACGCTTTTGAATTCTTTGAATGTACTTCTTCTGTCTTATTCCGCCTTCGTCTGCTCCAAACATCGTAAGAGATGATAACAAAGCCAGCAATACCAAATCGCGGGAAGAAGAATGGATGGTTTTGCTAGACACACGGCTTGTCAAATTCGCCGCTTTTTATTATTTCGCATGGGGAACATCTATACTGTCTAAAATAGACGCGCGCTTTTGTTTCATATTAGGTGTTAATACAGCCCCCATGGGGAATGGAAAACTGTCAGAGCAGGGTAAGGGGCCTGCTTTATCTCGGACAAATGACCTAATATGGATTATACACTATTGTACAGTAGAAATCATTTAAGAGTATTATGGAGCATCCTGTTACATGCCATGTGATACTCATGGATTTGAGTTAGGATTTCCAGGTTAACGGCTGTTACTCATCTGCTAGTTAACGCCAGTAATGATGTGAGATATCTTATAGCTATTATATGAATAGTACTAGCTTTAATATTTTCGAGGGAAAGCAATAGGTAATAGCATGGTAAAAACAGCAAATAAAAGATCTCTGTGCCAGCAAATCAGATCACGCGATAGGATTATAGTTATGCCCGGAGTTTTCGATGCACTTAGCGCAAGGATAGCACAGCATATAAGATTTGATGGCATGTTTCAAACAGGCTATGGCTCAGCTGCGTCATTGCTAGGAATGCCTGATTTTGGATTCCTAAACGCAGGTGAAACCGTAGATAATGCAAGAAGAATAATACGCGCCGTCGACCTGCCTGTGATCGTAGACGGTGACACGGGATACGGGAATCCATTAAGTGTTTGGCGACTAGTGAGGGATCTGGAAAGCATGGGTGCAGCTGGTATATTTTTAGAGGACCAAGTTTGGCCAAAAAGATGTGGTCATATGCAGGGTAAGAGCATCATTCCAAAGGAGGAGTACATTTTGAAACTTAAAGCTGCATTAGATGCGCGTAAAAGTAAGGATTTCATTATCGTTGCCCGAACTGATGCGCGTGCTTGTCGAGGCTTGGAAGAAGCCATCGATAGGGGCAAAACGTATTTCAAGGCCGGCGCAGATGTGATCTTTATCGAAGCACCAACGTCGAGTAAGGAATTAACAAAGATCGCAAATGAAATCGATGCGCCATTGGTAGCAAACATGATTGAGGAAGGGGTAACGCCAACCCTTAATGCTCAGCAGCTATTCAGGATGGGGTACAACATTGCCTTGTTTCCATTGTCTGCTCTTTTTGCCGCGACTTTCGCTATAATGAAAGTATTCAGTGAGTTAAAGAAAACTGGCACCACTGAACATGGACGCGGCATGATGGTTACGTTCAATGAATTTAATAAACTTGTAGATTTGCAGAAATATATTAAATTGGAGAGCAGATATGCACGACCAGGTTCGAGTGAGCAAAAAATGCTATAATATTCATTGAATAACCAACTGGATGGATCAAGCCATCATTCTGAAATGATAACGATAATGGGGAATCAATAACTTTCGTAGTTATCAGGTCTGATCTTCCTCCTTCCCGTATTTACATTCGATTAAAACGAATTAGGTCACCAGGCAAGAAAGAGAGGAATTGATGGGTGCCTCTTTCTGAGACTCATTAGTCACAGAAGACCAGGCACTCGAAAACGAAAAGAAGAGAAGACAGTTACCGAGCATACCAGAGCTTACACGCGTGCTGATAAGTGATTCATTGCCGATGAGACACGAGAAGTAGTACACACACCCCTAGGGGGTCTTTTTCGCACGTTTTCGCTGTTTTCCCCCTGGTTTTCCTGTTTTGCTTCAAATACACACCCTATACTAGGGTGTGTGTTAGCAAGCAAGAAAGAGAGGAATTGATGGGTACGTCAAAAAGCAAATTTTATCGCCAAAAAATCAATCCTTCATTAATGTCATACGTTAATGTCCATAGTGAGCGGTACTGTTGGTTATAAGTCAGTATAAGAACTCATCATCATTCTGCTTCCAGATTTTTCAGAATTGTTTTCTAGAAGAGATTTTTTGAACGCTTAGATACTCATAGTATAGAATACCAGAACATAGAAATGGAGAAAATGACAATAACAAATGCAATACTACAGCATTTGAGATCGAATACTTGTGGCATTTTTAACCCTGTGAGGTGTAACGTTTGAGGATCATGTCTTGATTTTATCATAACATTTAAGTTGTTTAGAACACGATAGTAGTAGAAATTTGATTGAAAAAGCCGATCTCTCTGTAATAATTCCCACTTATAATGAATACGAAAATATTCTGCATTTAGTTGAGGTTATAAAAACAAAGATTCCAGATGGCCTTATTACAGAGATCATAATTGTAGATGACAATTCTCCTGACGGTACTGGTAGGTTGATTGCGAATTATATAGATGATCCCATCACTAGGGTATGTGCTGGGATTCAACAACATGAAAATAGTCACAATTTTGCAATCAATCATCGAGAGTCTGTAGTTAAGCTTGTTTGTAGAGAGAACAAAAGTGGACTTATTTCTGCTATCCTACAGGGAATAAAATATTCCACAGGTAGGTATATCTTGGTTATGGACGGAGATTTTTCTCATCCGCCAGAAACTGTACCTGTTTTAATTAATGAGCTGTTACATGATCCTAATTGCATAGTAGTGGCCTCGAGATATATAAGAGGAGGATCTATACGAGGATGGCCTTATAAGAGACTATTGTTGAGCCGGCTGGCAGCAAAAATTGCAATACATGGACTGAGTTTGCGTAACATTAGGGATCCGATATCTGGATTTTTTGCATTTCCTCGCTATATCATGGAAAATATTAGGATCGACACTTACGGATATAAGTTTCTGCTTGAAATGTTGGTCAAAGCGCGAGGGGTGAAAGTAAAGGAAATACCGTATACTTTTGTAGATAGAAAGTCAGGAGAAAGTAAGCTAGATACCCGGGTAATTCTCGATTATCTAAGCGCAGTTGGGTATTTGTATAGATATGGTAGGAAGTCGAAACGGATAACAAAGTATAAGGAAGAACAGAAACGCAGATCGGTATTATTTCTATCTAAGGCAGCTAGATTTTATACTGTGGGCGCCACTGGCTTGTTGCTAAACTATATTGTATCAATGATGTTAACGAAAGGGATAGTTTCGAATTTTTGGTATATACAAGCCTCAGCAATCGGGATAATCTTATCAATAACTTCGAACTTTTTTCTAAATAAAATTTGGACATTCGAGGACAGGAACTTTTCGGCGAGCAATACTTTAAAACAATACACTATGTTTCTTGGCCTCAGTACTGTAGGAGCAGTAGTTCAGTTGATGCTTCTTTTCTTGCTTGTTCAATCTGGTTTTCAATACACAGCATCATTAGTTTTGGCAGTCGCGGCTGCCTCAGTTAGCAATTTCCTGCTCAACAAAAAGTGGACTTTTCGTGAAAAAATGTGGGGTTGAATCTGTTTTTATTCTATGTTAAGAAAAATTATGTGGAATATTCAATATGAGCTACTTCCACACTTTGAAATTAATCCAGGGAATATCTGGGTTATTGTAGCTGGCAGTATTTGACTTTGATTACGCCTGTTAGTGTATGATCCAGTTTTTTCTGGATGAATGAAGACACCTTTTCTGCGAGTTGATTGAATTACTTGGAAGATCATAATTAACTCGGATCTGGTCGTACAAAACTTGGGTTGGTCTGTCCGCTTTGTTCTATTTATTTGAGATCTCATATCGTAATTTCAAATTTAAGGATCACAGCCGATGGATTACTAAACCTTAAGTAGAATAGCGTTCGGTTTGAAATAAATGTCATATATTCCTCAAGAATATTGGTTTAGCCAGGGAAAGACATACAAAGAACAATTTCGATATAACAAAAAATTTGAACTACAGGAAAAAATTCTGATTGATTATCTTAAAGACCATCTTTCTGCCTCTTCTTTTTCAACAGTATTTGAACTGGGCTGTGGATTCGGACGGATAACTAAACTTTTGCTATCAAATTTTCCGAATATAACTGAATATCTTGCAATAGACCTTTCACCAGATCAAATCGAAAATGCTAAAGAATTCGTTAGACCATCTATAGAAACAAAAGAACAAAATCTGAACATTAATTTTATGGTCTCGAACATACAATCTTTTCAAATTCAGAAGAAATATGATTTGGTAATGGCGTCTGAAGTTCTTATGCATGTACTGCCGTCTGAAATTGAGGAAGTTATACGCAAACTTGTTAGTATGTCAAACGAACATGTAGTCAATATTGATTGGTATGAAGAACCAATACCAGCTAAGGCTGCAGCACACAATTTCATTCACCAATATGAGAAGATATATGTAAACTTGCCCCTGGTAAGAAATGTCTATCGAATTCCTATAATGAAGAAGGGATCTTGGCTCAAGTCAGTAGACACAAAACAATCCCTATTCCATGCTTTGATAAAAAAACCTAGTTAATATCTCTTCTTCATACGAAGAGTTAGTTTTATTTGGTAGATCACTAACTGTACCGATGCCATGCGACGAATCACCGAACGTGGACATCGAGAAGATTTGAATATTCCTGCAGTAATTATACTAAAGCCGCTCTTATTTCATTTTGCTGTTCTCACAGGAGAATCGAATTTGTAGTTTCCACCAAACGTGGTATTGTCTTTCCTAAATATAAGAATGGCGAAACTCAAGTGTGCGAAAAGATCATTCGTTCCTATGGTAAATATAATTATCTAAGTTAGTAGCGCTGCTCTCTAGACTAAACTCCATTCGAACATTCTTTACCACCGCATCTTAATGGTAATATGCCATTACTGTTTCTACAACAGATTCTAAAGAATGGTTATTCCGCACATATTTCAGCCCTTCGTGAGATAACCCTTCCCTTTTAGTACGATCTTCTAAGAAGGTTTCAAGGTCTCTTTTGAATGTAGCTTTTGTGGTTCTGTAAATTGGAGGTTTATATTTTTCATACATTTCCTCTGAAACATACGCTATGACAGGTTTGCCAAGAGCCATTCCTTCAAGTTCGAATTTTCCAAACCACCCAACGTCTGGTAATATTTTACCAATTATCACATCCGAGCTAGCCATACTCCTTAAAGCCTGTAGATGTGATTGATCCAAAATATTGATTATTTCACACTTCTCTTCCTTTTGTAATCTAAAAAGCACGTCACTGTAGAAATCTAATGATGAATAACTTTTGTAGTAAGGATAATGAGCAACCTTAATCTTATGTTCTTGCATTTCGTTTTTGTTGGCTAATTCTTCGCTCGTCGCCCGAATTTCCATTAGATCAATTGGTGTAGGAAGCCATATGCCATTCGGTGCATATTTCAATAGATCCGGGGTAGAAACCAGACAAAAATCCTCTTCCCGTCGGCCTCTTAGATCGTTGCCGTGATAATGTTTCAAATATACTTTATCAGTGTTTCGCTTCTCTAGGCTTCTTTTCAGTGAGCCATACGGATAATGATAGTGCCACACGTCATAGCGTTTTAAAATTCTAAAGAGTTTCCATCTATCTAGAGGTGACCAGTAGTTTAATTTACTCCCCCCAAATTGCTTAAATATCCTGTCATTAAATACAAAGACATCTACCTCATGTCCTTCTCTTCTTTGTTGCTCTGCGACAATTGACGCAATGCCTGAGGTATTGTTTATGTGTGCTATTTTCATTGTTGAAGCTTTATTACTGCTATAATTGTTAGTATGAATAATATACCCTCCACAACAAAAAAATTCAAGGAACAGTAATGCAAAAGAATTGGAAACAACACATTTGAATCAATTAACAACATTATTTCAATAATCGTCTTCAAATATGGCTTCTTTTCTTCTTTTATCTCCGTTTTACCGAGTATTATTCGAAAGGTCCTGTCTATTTCTGAATCTGTAGACTAAGAACAGCACTCGTTGTCAACAATTGCGTCCAATTGTGGTCAGACTTGTTATCGCGCAATTTTGGTCCGTCAGACGATATTGACTTAACAGCTCTTCTGGATAACTTTCATGTAAACTATACTAAGTTGATTATAGCTGTTAATTCAGACAAATGTACCTAGCTGATGGCTAAATTAAGAAACAAAGGACATTGAGATTATGACCAACAATACTCAATACAAAACATCTGTTAATGAAACAATAGAAGAGGTCAACCAAATAATCCGTGATGAAATTAAGAAGGCATTTGAAACCGTCAATATACCTGCTGCCACTACACCCCCTAAACCAAAAGAACCAAAGAAGCTGTTGATAGATAACGTAATGTGTGATGAGCCTACCACAGCTCTTGTAGAAGATGCTATTCGAGCACTAAAAAATAATAATACAAAGGAAGGTATATCTTATTTAGCATCAGCAGATGAGCTGATAGCAGGAAATCAAACATCAAAATTATTTATAGAACGTGCTATGCGCGCGGTAAAAAATAACAATACGATGGAAGCAATAAACACTCTCAAATTGGCCTACGGCATGTAATAATAAAGCGTAAAACGACGAACAAAGCAAGTAACGATGAAATAGCTAACAGGTATTAATTCGCAGATGCTGCTTTGTTCCACGATTAATTATGTTATAGGTTATACTCCTTTGACATAATTATATAGCTTGCTGGTTACACGTGTAGAGGTAGTTCTAGATTTTGATGTGCCAGCCACCAAACACACCTGTTCAATCGAATGATCTAGCTGACGATGCATTAAACTAAAAACCTAATGAATCATGCAACATACCAGCAGATGCAATAACAATATACTTTCTGACCAGCAAACAACATATTACACCCTAAATTCGATATTCGTGGGTCCTGTTATATAAACACACATTACTAATCATATAGGATGAGCACACATCGATATACCAAATAGCATATGTTTTCTAATTAAATCTTGATTAACTGGTCCTATATTTTGTACAAGAAAGGCTATTTCCAGGAAGTTTTTGGAGATGAAAAGATATCACCTTGCAAGTATTAGTTAGAAAATTTATGCTAATTGGGATAGTATAACACCAATATGCTTACTCTTCACAGTAGAATCAGAATATAGCGAATTATGTTCTAGTTAGCAGACTGTATCCAGATTCCTGACAATAAAAGGAGCAAAAAAACAGTAATCCAGGTCTTTCAAGGAACCTATAGTATAGGACTACAACTAGAACATACTTATTAGTAACAGTAGCCCGTGGTTATTACATATAAATAGTTAAGTTGACTCATGGAGGACACATTACTAAAAAGGAGCTATGCACTATAGAAGGGTAAATATTTAAGATTAGACATTGTAATAATATACATGCCGACAAATCAAAGTACTTCTGCAGGAACCATGAATACAAGCTGGCTATTAAATCCGTCAAGCAGTGATATCGAAATGAAATGCTGTCCTATAAACAACACCTTCAAAATTATTGGCAAGAAATTTACAGTTTTGATTCTAAGAAATATGATAAATGGGAAACAGAGCAGATTTAACCAATTATTAAACTCAATTGAAGAGAGTAACCCAAAGACTCTTTCTGCAAGGTTGAGAGAAATGGAAAAAGCTGGCTTGATAAAACGTAAGGTCTTTCCAAATGAAAAACCTGTGAGGATAGAATATTATCTTACTGAAAAGGGCTCAGCCTTGCAACCTATACTTGATATTATGGCTGCTTATTCTATGAAATATTGCAGTAAGGATGTGTTCAGAGATGCAAAGCCGAGACAGTTCGAAAAAGTATATAGAAGGGAAATTGCTGTAGTTCAAGTTGATAAGCGGCTCATTTGATATTTTATTCATCATGTTACGGTTAAATTCTGCTCTGACAACTACTAATTAATTTATATGTAGTTACCAGGTTATAGTTACTTAGGTGATAAGATATAATTCATGTAACAAGTAGTTCATGGGACAACGATGTAACAAAATCGGATTTACCTGTCCTCGTTGATTTTTGGGCTGAATGGTGCGGTCCATGCAGGATGGTTGGTCCGGCGGTAGAGCAGTTGTCGCAAACAATGAGCGATAAAATAAAAATAGCGAAACTAAATGTTGATGAAAATCAAGAAATTGCAGTGAGATATGGTGTACGATCGATTCCTTCTTTATTACTTTTCAAAGCTGGAAAAGAAATCGCAAGAACCGTAGGTGCAGCTCCAAAAGAAGCATATCAAAAATTCGTTGAAGAATCACTTCTAAAGAACCAATCCGCTACCGGATAAATTCTTCTTTTTTTATTCTCTGTTAGTGGTAGTTATACGCTGGTGTAGGATACCACCATCATATTCCTGGAATATAAACTGCATGTATCAATCTATCGATTGGTTTGATTGCAATCCAAAGCCAAGCAACAATTCCATCTATTTGCATAACCGTTTCATCAACCAAAAAATACTAAACCTGTATCCTTTTTCTGGTGAAATCTCTATACCCATTCCAGCATTATTATATTGCTCTTTTTTGCAAATGGTTCTATAAGCTCTATCTGGATTTCTGAGACCCAGCAATATCATAATATAGGTACTTTCCCAGCCTTTGGCGTTCGACTATGCCAAGATCTCATGATGGAGCCGTAGATTGATCGCCTTAAGAACGATTGTGGGTCTTAATTTAACACGACCAGGGGTCTAATCTTATGAACATGTTTCATACACGCTGTAGAGTAGAGTCTAGAACGCATAAATCAGATAAAAAGTTTTAATCCAATCAAATAGTTAATTATGTTTGGTAATAACATGACTATGAATTGTCCTCTGTGTGGTGCGTTAATGGTTTGGCTTAACGGATCAATCACGCATGATCCTCCGATCAACTACTACCAATGTAGAAATGACAACATATATGTTACAAAATTTGAGGATGGAACCTACGAGATTCAATATCCAAAGAACAATAATAAAAAATTCTAAATCAAGTACAAATAATAAACTTACAATAACATTGTAGAAAGATATTGAAACAAGCTTTACAAGCCAGGCCTTAGGTTGTCTTATGTTTTGGTACGATCAGATCCACCCAGAATGAGGAATATTACTTCAGTATTCATCTTAATTCGCATTCTAAAGCTGTGATAACGTTTATAGAAGGAGATTATAGAATGCGCGCTGACTCGATCTTGTGTGTTCAGAGAAAAATGCCTTATCGTGTTCGATTGATAATGAAAGATCTAACGGCCCACCATCGAGAACTGCTTTAGTCGATCAACCATTAATCCAATCTTGTCTTCCGCTCCATCTACAACTATTCAAATTAGCCAGGTAATGAAAATTTAGGAAAATATTCAAATACCCGATCCCTTGGACAATAGGAAGCAGCAATAATTCTTTCTTTGTTTCTTCGAATACTGATCTTAATTACGATAGGATATGGTAATGGTCAATTTCTACGAACATGGAGCTTCAGATATGATTAAAAGTCTACAGTTGACAGTTTTGTTTACAGGTTGTGAACTAGGAGCAACTATTGCATTATTGGTATTAGCTACTCCAGTTACATTGACACTGTTATGTGATGTGAGAATGGAATTATTGCCACAAGAGAACTTCGCAGTAATCTTATTTTCTCCCTGTTTAATAACAGCATACGTAGGATTTAGGCTATAATCCCATGTTGAGTAGTCGTTTGCTCCAGCATGTCCCGTTGGGACAGCTTTTTGATATGGTTTCATGCCATTTACAATGATTGAAACTTCGCAATTAGCAGACGTTGAATTAGCTACCGATGTCCCAGTTACCGTGAGATTGCTGTGTACTGGAATTTGTTGGCCTTTGGTAGGCGAAGTAATCTTTACCATATGTAGCTTGGTCTGAACCGATGGTAATGAAGCTGGTAGCGTAGTTGTGGCATTGCCTGTTTTTGTATTTGGTAATAATTGTGCGTATGTGTTGGTCTGCATTGTAGCTGCTAATATATTCGAAAGAAGTAGAATGATTGTACCAACAGAAAAAAAGCGGTAACAAAAAAAGCGCAACAGAAATTTTGTTGTAATCATAACAGCGTAGTGTCATCCTTTTCTTAAAAACTGTGCGAAGAACGGACTATATCAAATAGTTTCACAAGTTTTTTGCAGTAGAATGAACAGGGAATGACATTTCAGTATTTGTAGACGAAAAAAATCAATACACTTTTTTGGTAACAAGGATTAAGTCTTCAAGAATAGTTTTGCTATTACCTTGTGGGTTTCCTTCTTTATGATCGCCTTAGGATGCTTCTGACTATCGTCGCAAGCACCAGCACTACGATTATACCATTTTTTCCAATTCTGTACGAATTTCTCTTGCAGCCACGATCTTTTTTCTCTTATAGCTTAACGTTAATAGTATCCCGACCATAGCATAATCTCTGAGAATTATTGGCAAAGCCCTCCTTTTCTAAACTGTTTCTGGCTGGTATTGGGTTGTTGTTCGGGTCTCTTTTTTTTGATGCTTATAATTATTTTAGAGGACTCTATGAACCCAGTGCTTATTCAATAACACCTATACTACTAATTTTCGTAGGATTAGGGTTAATAGGTTATGATTTTTGGAGACGTATGCATTGATTGTAAAGGTAATGCGATTGTTATTGATTTTCATGAGGTAACTAATAATATCACTGTACATCAGACAATGACGCGGGTGATCATGTTTGCCGAGGTATACAACGACAAGAAGGAACATGAAGGGATAAATTGTACTTTTAACACAACCTCAAATGTTTCTACAAACCTTCAAGATCGTATAAGAAATAATGCCACCCTGTGTGGGTATTCGAAAGTCATCTATGTATGTAACTAAGGCAACTAGTCAAAACAGGCAGGCAACGTCGCGTTGATAGACAATACTTACTTCGTCGGAATAAATTTTTGAAAGGCTCTTGTATGCTGGGTAAAGGCCCCTTTTATCGTATAAAGAAAAATCCAACTGCGACTATAATGTAAACCGCAGTTAGCATGATTCCCTCAAACCAGTTACTCTTCCCATCATGTGCGATCAAATTCAATATTAATGCAGCAAGAAAAACAACAGCCAATTCATAAATTGTGAAAACTAGGTTGAAATGTCTATTAACAATGATTCCTGCTATTACAAGTATTGGAACTACAAAAATGGCCACTTGGGTTCCAGAACCAGCTGCAATTCCTATTGATAAATCAAGCTTACCTCTCCTTGCAAGCATAATCGCGCTGCTATGTTCAGCAGCATTTCCTACTATGCCCACGATAATTGCACCAACGAACATTTCACCAAATCCAAATCTTTTTATTAAAACCTCTACCGAACTAACCAATACTTCGCTGACAAGAACAACCCCAATGATACTAGCCCCAAGTAGTAAAATAGATTTTTTCTTGCTCCAATGCTGTGCTCTTTCAACATCTACATCTTTGGAATTTATGCTATCCTCATTTCTTCTTTCGCCATTTTCCTCGTCTATTTGCATTGAAGGAATTGCAAATAAGTACTTATGAGTAACAAATGTAAATATTATGCTGGCTATGTATACTCCTAATAGTACAAATGCAAGGATATCGCTAATGAATTGAATGTCCCCCTGATGTCCCACTTCTGTTGTAATGGCTAAAATAGTTGGGACTGCTAATCCAATTATTGCTAAAAACAACATTGAAGATTGATAACCTGTGTTCTCTTTATTGAAAAATTGTTCTTTCTGTTTTAAACCGCCTACAATGAGACTTAGTCCAAAAATTAAGAGTATGTTGCCAATAATCGAGCCTATAATGGATGCTTTTACAAGGCTTAATAATCCTGCAAACATAGCTACAATTCCTATTATAAGTTCCGCAGCATTGCCAAAAGTCACATTGAGTAAGGAAGCTGCCGTTGGACCGTAATGTGTTGCCAGATGTTCGGTTGATTGACCGATTAACTTTGCAAGCGGGATCAATCCTATAGCTGCAAAAATGAATATCAGAAGGGGTTCGGGATGACTAAATTCTAATACCAATGCTATTAGTGCACAGATGACTAGAAAGTATAATGCTGTGGATTTTGATAAATTTCTATTAATAATGCTATTATCATATTTCAATCATAATTCTTACCTAAAAAGATGAATATAATATATTCTATCCTACGTCTCAAGGAGTACTAATATTGATATGTTACTTTTTCTCACACAACCTATATTACATGCAGTACACTGCTTTTATTCTTCTCCCCACTCTTGAACCCAATCATCAGTCCTGACGTATAATTGATATTTGTCTTACACAAGCCAACAATATTCATACAAATTCAGAAAATCCAAAAAAGTGTTAATCTTATTAATAGCTCGCCTTAACGAGGGTTTCGTTCGCGTTAATAAAATTACACTGTCACTGTTACTTAGACCGAATAGGGACATCGGTGCGAAAGAGGGAATATGTAGAAAGACTACACGTTCATATTATTAATGATGGTCAGACTAACCGATAATCCTCACTTAGTAGCGTAAATGTTAGAATGCGGTCAGACAAATATCCTTAAACTTAAGCTATGACAAACCACCCAATTTATAAAGAATAAAACAAAAGATCCCAATATGCTCAAGAAAATGGATAGACCAACACTGTTGAGCAAGAACGTAACCTCACCTAGAACCCCAGTTTATCCATTTGTAAAGTGGGCAGGAGGTAAAACTCAGCTATTATATGAGTTAGATAGAGTGATCCCATCTGAATTTGACAGATATTTTGAACCTTTTCTAGGTGGAGCTGCTTTGTTCTTTCATTTGATATCGAACAGAAAGATAAGATGTAAGAGAACTTCTCCAACTTCTTAAACGATATGATTCAGCATATAAGAACGCTCCTTCTGGGTATTACTACGAGTTAAGAGATAGACTCAAGCCTGGTAATGATCTTGAAAGAGCAGTCAGATTCATTACCCTTAACAAAACATGTTACAATGGGCTTTATAGAGTAAATAGGAGTGGCATATTTAATGTCCCGATTGGAAGGTACCAGAATCCACTTATTTGCGATAGCAATAACTTACAGAACGTTAGTCGAGCTCTACGCTATTCTAAAGCAATCGTACTGGCTAGTGATTATAGACAAATTATATTAGAGAATGCACAAAAAGGTGATTCTATTTACCTAGACCCTCCATATAATCCTACAAATTCTACTTCAAACTTTACGAGCTACACGGATTACGGATTTGGTAACAATGAGCAAGAGCAACTTGCTAGTATCTTTAGAAAACTAGATGATAGGCAGTGCATGGTTCTGCTAAGCAATTCGGATACTCGATTTATTAGAGAATTATATTCTGATTTTGTGAGCTGTACCAAAGAAGTGAATGTACTCAGGGCCATCAACTGCAAGGGTTCAAAACGTGTGGGACATAAAGAATTACTCATACGCAACTGATAATGCTTGACTATTCAGCAGCGCTTGCTAAATATCAAGCCCACTAGTATTAGAGTCGTCGGATGCCGATCTCGAAATACGCTGTTACATTCTTAACCGGGGCACAAAGCATTTTTAGACAGAGAGAAAACTATGTTCGAAGTTTGTGGATATGCAGCCGAGCATGCCAAAGCAGATCTTACTCCGTATTCTTTTGAAAGACGGGATCCTCGCGACCATGATGTCGTCATAGATATTCATTACTCTGGGATTTGCCATTCTGACATTCACCAAGTTGCTGACGAGTGGGGCGGATCAACTTTTCCAATGGTTCCAGGACACGAGATCGTAGGCATTGTGTCGCAAGTAGGGACAAAAGTAACTCGCTACAAAGTAGGTGACAGGACGGCTGTTGGCAACTTCGTTGATTCTTGCAGAAAGTGCGGGCCTTGCCTTAAAGGCCTTGAACAGTATTGTGTGGAAGGAGCGATATGGACATACAATGGGTTCGAAAAAGAAGATGGAAATAGTACTCCGACTCAAGGAGGCTATTCGAACAAAATCGTTGTCGATGAAAACTACGTTCTTCGGATCCCTGACAAGCTTCCTTTGGATCGCTCTGCACCCCTTCTCTGTGCAGGTATCACACTTTATTCGCCACTTACGCATTGGAAAGCATGTCCTGGAAAGAAGGTTGCCATTATAGGTCTAGGGGGCTTAGGTCATATTGGAGTAAAAATAGCACATGTGCTTGGTGCCGAAGTCACAGTGCTAAGCCACTCGCTTAAAAAGCAGGAAGAAGCCAAGAAAATGGGAGCTGATAACTACTACGCCACATCAGATCGGGACACTTTCAAGAGGCTTAAAGGGTATTTCGACCTCATGATCAACACAGTTCCAGTTGAGATTGACACGAACAAGTATTTGAAGCTGCTCGCAGTAGATGGGACAATGGTCGTTGTCGGACTTCCAGAGAAGGAACTGTCGATTGGTGCTTTTTCATTAGTTGCTGGTCGCCGCAGCCTTGGCGGGTCGGCGATCGGCGGAATTCATGAGACCCAGGAGATGCTTGACTTTTGTAGTAAGCATGACATAACTAGCGACATAGAAGTTATCCCCATTCAGAAGGTGAACGAGGCTTACGAGCGTGTTCTAAAGAGCGACGTTCGATATAGGTTTGTTATAGATATTGCGAACGCTCAAGTGCAAGGACTAATTACCTGATAGGATACCTCTCATAACCCCTAGCCGACGATAAATGTAAAACGGTATCCGAAATAACATTTCACCAGGATATTTGACGATCTAATAAAACTATAACTAACTACTTGACTTTCTGGCATCACTAACAGAGAAAAACTCATCAAGTCCAAGCTGAAAGTCTGACAGATCATCTGCTCTTATTGTTAAATGGGACACCAGGCGGCAAAAATTTCAAACGCTCTAACATTCCAATGTTATTTTTTTTTACCTCCTATGCCAGTTATTTCTTTATCAAATTTTACGGATATTTCATACGCATATTTTCGGAAACTATCAAATCTTCTTCAATCAAAACCAAAAGCCAGAGGCTAATAATAACTTACAGCTCACAACTACTACCTCTCTTAAAAGGTATACTACTAGTACTATCACTACTGCTCTTACTACTGCCGTTTCTATTCACAAGGGGTGAAATAATGATTTTATAACGACATACGATATACCAAGATTACGTATAGTAGTCTATTATAACGCGTTTATAAAGTTGGACGTACCTTCTTTTTCATCAGATATACTTTAGATATACTTTACACCTACGATTTAGTACTATCAAATAGCGGTATTATTTCTCGTAGAATCGGCCTAGCGTATCAATATTAGCATAACTCGACAAGCGTATCAATCCAATTCCGATAAAAGAAATAGAAAAAAATGCACTTTGTACTTTTCAAAAGTTATAAATTCATAACAGCCAAGACCTAATAAATATCGCTGATGTTTATGTAAAGAGTTCACGGAGAAAAATAATATCAGTATTGAGGAGACAATTCTAACCAGCATTGTTGAGTATGGTATTATAGTGTATCAATATATCCACAATGTCTCTAATAATTTTAGCAATCGCTATGATGGCTCCGAAATGTACAGAGAAAAATAATAACAGTATTGAGGAGACAATTCTAACCAGTATTGTTGAGTATGGTATTATAGTGTATCAATATATCCACAATGTCTCTAATAATTTTAGCAGTTGCTGTGAAGCATCTGATATATACTGAGAAAAATAATATCAATCTCGAGAACAATGAATCGCACAACGACAGTGATTGCAGCATTAATTGCTGCAGCAGGTCTATCGACAATGGTATATGCTGTACCAGAACAACGAGCGTTGGCATGGGGAGGCGGCTTCGGTGGCGGCTGTGGCGGCTTCGGTGGCGGCTGTGGCGGCTGTGGCGGCTTCGGTGGCGGCTGTGGCG
>JBAVTY010000500.1:0-1865 GCA_049696495.1 Candidatus Nitrosopolaris sp. | reverse complement strand
ACGTACTTCTTTTGCAATTAAGCCTTATACATCTTTTGACACTATGATAATAGATCAGGTCGTTTACAAGTTATTGCAGTAACATCCTCATCTGGAAGATTATCTGCCTATTAACTGAAATTTTCTCTTTTTTCATGCATATCTCTTTATAATATTCCGGTGAATATAATATGATACAATGTCTTCCTCAATAGACGATAGTCAGTCTAGAAGTCCTAAAGCTGCACCAACAGCTGATCCCTCTACCCAAAGGACTATACAGACAATAAAAGACATTGCAAGCAATATTCGAGAAGCGTCTTCTAGAATGAGAGACGTAGTAGGAGCTCTACGTGAGAGTGGTGCAATTGATGAACTCACAACAGCTGTCCACGAAGCAATGATTGCAGCACGAGATACCACAAGAGAAATTAGTTTGGTATCACCTCTAAGAGTTAATTAGTCGTAAAATTCATGAGGCTGTCTTCACCAAAGAAAGACGCTATCAAACACCTTCATAAAGTTGTGCTTTTTCAGCCGTTACATAGTGGAGATAGGCTTAACAGTATGACATACATCCTGTCTTCGGATTAAGAAAACCAGTCTTAAAGAAGCAGGAGGGGGCAAACGACAATATTTGATTATCTATGGACCATAGGCAGATTGTGTGTGATTGTCGGATAAAATAGGTTTGTCTACTTCGATCATTAGTTTATAGATTCTGTCCAATGTCTGTTCTATCTTGTCCTTATCAGCCAATAAAATGTCATGTTTCCTGGCATAGTTAAGAACATAACGTAACGCGCCGCCCAGTACATCATATAATTCTTGATTAAATTTCTTTATCCTTGTTACTTGCGTCCATTCATCCTGGATATGTTGCCAGTAGAATGAGAGTGCATCTTAAGTTCCGAACCGAGAGAGTGCACTTTTAATTCTTGTTAGTTATCACGCTTAATATATGACCTGTACCATTCCTATGCTCTGTTGCTATCTGTTTGTCCGGAAAATCTACATTGCATTCGTTACAATGATAAGTTTGATCCATACGTACAACCTCATTGTACACTAAGGATTAAAACAGTTTCCCCATACCAAATTGAATCGACGCCATCATAGAATATCGCAAAAAGACCAGAAATGGCAGCACCTGCAAATACAGGCTTGTGGTCGTTATTATTGTTGATATGGAAAATCTTCAGAGCGTTTATTCCCTCTTTCTGTTTCAGCTTATCGATATATTAAGACGCTGATGTTCATTTTCCTCTACCTTCTCGATTTCCTGATTAAGTATTATTTTCTCCTTCTCTGGATAATGACATTACCGCAAAAAAAATCCCAACGTATCTAGGCTTACAACAAGGGCAATATTACAGCGAATGCTTTCCACCTAAAGAAGCCAACTCAAGATCTGTCCTGTAGCAATAGTTATCAGGATATTATTGATAGTCCTAAGTCTAGTATCCTTTTTTATAATATAAAGAGCATCTAAAGCAGACCAGGCAGACCAGACCAGAGCAGAGTTAGTACATCGAACTTACCACTATTTCATTGGACTGATATGTGCTGATATGTGAAACTCATCTTCTCTTTGTACATTATTCCTTCATTATTTTCGATTTTTGTCTTTTAGCTGCTTCTATATTATCTTCTCTTATCTCTTCTAGTTCAGTTCTGGAGCTATACTATGTTATAATAAAGCAATGGCTATGCTTAAACATCCAGACTTCAATAAATAACCATCTACTAAGTAGATGAAGCTGGGGCATAATTCCATGTTTTCATTTTGCTAACTTCCATTGATCGTTTGGTATAAAGCTATCCTAAAGGTGTCTAATGTTTTGGTGAAAAACGATCAGGTCCACCCAAAGAAGGCTAGCCCCAAT
>JBAVTY010000499.1:0-3745 GCA_049696495.1 Candidatus Nitrosopolaris sp. | reverse complement strand
TTTGAGTCGTTCTTGTAGCTATGATATTTTAACGTGAATATAAAATTAAGACTAGATTTATTATATTTACAAAACACTAAAGATAGTCATTGTACCGATTTTGTTACTTTAATTCTAGAGAACGTTTGGTACACTTCTATAGACCAGGACAATAAGTCAAGCGTCTTGGATGATGTAGCATTACCGTCTTCCAAATCTTGCGTACAGGTAGTATGGTATTCTCATTTAGTTTTTCTTCGTGAGTATAAAATCTGCTTGCACATACATCTGAGTTTCGTTCCTAGTGAACTCGTTCATGGGGATTAAGATACGACGTTTTCT
This sequence comes from Candidatus Nitrosopolaris sp., assembly GCA_049696495.1. Taxonomy (GTDB): domain Archaea; phylum Thermoproteota; class Nitrososphaeria; order Nitrososphaerales; family Nitrososphaeraceae; genus Nitrosopolaris. Next base: position 3,424 of record JBAVTY010000499.1, on the reverse strand, counting down.
CCGATAGAGGGATTATGGTCGATCGGCCAAGCATTGATATGGCATGAAGCATTAGTCTTTTCCAACCAGTTTTCTTATTCATATAACGCATCAAAGATTCAGATTGGACATAACAAATTATTCATTACCAAGTATAACCTAACGGAATACGTAAGACAATATAGAACGTCATTTCCTAAATAGATATAATATCAGCAAAGGCTTCTACGGCAGATTCGCATAAACACAAAGTAACAAAAGAGGAATGGATGCTTTCGAATATATTCTCTATACTTACATCCTTCGGCTAAACAATATAGTTCCAACTCACCAGCATCATATGAATTTAATATGTGGTGTTCAGAGGCTAAGTGGCCACATTTACATTTTTTCATTTAGCTTCACTACTGGATTCTTAACCGCTCCGATAATCACTAATGCTATATCCAAAATACCAAGTATAATACTTACCGCAATTCCTGTTTGGGCTGCGGCCAATAATGAAGGAGCCATATGACAAATTGCTGTGTCCTCTTGACTGAGCGTTTGAGGCAATTGCCCTGTGAACGAATTGCACTTTTCCACGTTACTGCTTTGGATTTGGTTAATCCGAGACGAAGACCCAAACACGATTCCGGCCAATATAACCAAGGCAATCCCGACGGTTTTATGGTCAGGTAATGGATTTCATGTGTATCAACCGGTTGACGCGCCTATACTAGAATATGACGGATTTGATATGTTCGACCATCCTTTTTTTTATATTCCTAATTTATTCATTTTAAATATTCATAGAGCGGCTTTTACCTTTTTTTCACGTAGAGAGGAACCTCCTGTTGAGATTACTTTTGTGGAGTCGAAAGGCAACGTGCTGTTAAAGTAATATTTTTTATGGTCCGCACGAGTTCTTTACATATTTGAAGTTCTTTTATTTAATCGCATTAAGGGAATATCCCTAGAGTTTATAAATTCAAGTAACCATCAACAACAGTATAGTTCGATCAGTTGATAATTATTAAAAATCTAGTTAAAAAATATGAACATTTTACTGCTGTTGATAATCTAAATTTAACTATTGATGAAAGTGAAGTTTTTGGACTTCTTGGTCAAAATGGGGCTGGCAAAACTACGACTATTCATATGCTCGCCACTCTACTCAAGCCTAGTTCAGGTACTGCCATAGTGAATGGTTATGATATAGTAAATGAAGCATCTAAAGTTAGGGCTAGTATAGGCATAGTATTCCAAGCACCAAGCAGTGATGATATGCTTACTGGATATGAAAATCTTAAACTACATTCCATGCTTTATGCTGTGCAAAAAAGTACTAGAGAAAAGAGAATTGCAGAAGTATTGGAATTGGCTGGATTGACTGAAAGAAAAGATGATCAAGTAAAGAAATATTCTGGAGGCATGAGAAGAAGATTGGAAATAGCAAGAGGTCTGCTGCACAAACCTAAAGTGATTTTCCTTGATGAGCCAACATTGGGTCTGGACCCAGCTAGTAGGGAGATTATGTGGGAATACATACAGCAACTTGTAAAAGAGGAGAAGATAACCATAATATTGACTACCCATTATATGGAAGAAGCCGATCTGCTTTGTGATAGAATTGGTATTATCGATAAAGGTAAGATAATTGCTCTTGATTCTCCGTTGAGATTAAAAGAAAGTATCGGGGGTGACAGTATAAAAATACAAGTCAGTCCAAATTCAAATCTAAATTCTGCCGCTTTAAAGGACTTTGATTTCATTCGCAAAGTTGAATTTGTTAACGATGGGCGAGTTATTATTCTGTCTGTCCAAGATGCGATTCACAATCTTCCTTTGCTATTAAAAAATGCTAATAATGTTGATTCCGTAGAATATAGTGTTCCTACGCTTAATGATGTATTTCTGCAGCTAACCGGGAAACACATGGCCAAAGAAGAACATTCTGAAGGAGGTTTCATGGAAAGATATGCTCAATATGGCAAGTAATATTGATACAATAGAAACAATTCTTGGCAGACTGTATGCCATTTGGTTGAGAATTAAAAGTATTCCTAATAGAGCATAATAGTTTGATAATTAAGTGCTATATTCCATTTCTGTGGCTGTTTGTCAGAGGCTCCGATTTGGTCATGTCTAGTGTCCTTCCTAATAACAACCCGCAGCGGTTATTAAACATTCATATTTCCTGGCATAATGGACCGCAAACAATCTAATACTGTAGTAGGCGTTATCTTAATATCGTGTACATAATAAGATGATATAATAACATAATGAGCATGTTTATAATATTTCTATTTTTTCGGCTCATATATAACCTGGGACAGAAAGTATGATTTTCTTAAAAGTGTGATGATAATTAGCTTCAGTTAGTATAGAAACTCTTTTTGTCAGACTTAGTAGTAATCTACTAAAGTTTAAACAAGCTTAATCGTCAATTTACGATTATAGCTCTTATTTTAAGAGATGTAAGTCAGTCGGCAGGCAATTTCATTGCCTTTGGAATAATTTATATCCTAAATCCATCCACGCGCCTGTGCAAATTCTGGCTTATGAGCTATCGGGTTCATCCCTGTGACTAGGTACGTAGTTGGCAAAGACCTGAATCGCGATAACTAAAAACTCAGCAGAAATAATAGGCATTACTTTCTCCCTTCCCCTGTATAATCTTCACTTCAATGTGCGAATGAAACACACCCAACAAAGAGACCAGCACGTGCGTATTCATACACTTTGTTGGGACTCGATACCTGTGCTGCAATTTGCAGTTTAATAGTTTGTTCCATCTCTGATACATCCTGAGTATTAGCGCTATATGGTCTAAAGTAGACAGTGCGTATTGTTTTACTCCGTTTTTTGTATTTTTACCTTTGAATTACTGTCCAGCTGAGATTCAATCTTATCTCCTCCTCCATATGGCCTCTCCGCACGTCTCATTATATTTAAGAGGTATTTTCGCATGTGCTGCTTTTCTTCCTCAGTCACCTTTCCATCAATCAAATCAATTAAAAAGAGGTTTATTGTTGCGCCTATTTGATTCTGGTTGAACAAAGCCTCTGCCTCAACACTGAATTGGTTTTTCCTATGCCAGTATCCAATTATCATACCGACGGGAACATACATTGCCACAAAAATCAAGGAGAAGATCAAGATATTGATATGGAGTGAGTGGATAGCGGGCACCCTCTGAAGTAGTAATTGGTATTGAATTGTTATGAAATTAGCAAATGTCATGAGAAAAATCAGGTAAATGCTATGACCGTTTCTGAAATCAAGCCACCGTCTCCTAGCCCAGTTATGACTTCTAAAGTTGAGAAGTCTTGGTGCAGATAGATTCTTCATTCGAATATCATACATATGGTATCATCATCGTATATATAACTCATTTACGCCTGCTTGCACTGCCAAACATCCTATGTTGAGAAAATCACATAAGAACTAAATCATATGTTAG
>JBAVTY010000498.1:0-9960 GCA_049696495.1 Candidatus Nitrosopolaris sp. | reverse complement strand
ATGTGGCCTGATTCGGCGGAGATTTAGCACATGCTGTTGCAAACGACTTCCATGTTGCATAAATAATAGCACTACCTATTTTTCATAGTTGTGCAGATTATATATTATAGAATGAGCTATTTAATGCGAAGACCATGAAAGGTGCAATTGAATAAGGATTGAGATCATCCATCACTAGGGATTTGTTGTACGCAGTCTACCTTCCATGATTTGCATTCTCGATGCTTAACGCGATTAAAGAATCTTGTTCAACCAACGATCAATATCCTATGATATCCTTATTCACTATCCCATTTATTAGCGAAAAGGAAAACTATTTCTTCACTCCTAGAGTCCTGTTCTTGAGCCTCATATGGCTTCCATGACATTTTCTGCACCTTGTAGAAGAGATGGGGTTCTTTGCACCGCATTTAAAGCAGATTTTAAAGAACAGTTTGCGCTGCTGCGCTATTTGTTTCTTGATAGCATCTGTAATCGGCAATATTTTCCTCCGCTACCCATGTGTAAAAGCTTGATTTGTACCTTTCTATTTGTATGATAGAACAAACGAAGTAATAGCCATATTCAACTACCAAGCAGAATGGATATTGTTAGTGATTTGATTTTCTATTTTCGTGAAAGTGGTGTCTAATTTTAGCAACTCCAACCCATAACAAATTTTATTTCATCGGGTTCCTGTCTGTCATTATTATCTGATTTCGGTCCAAATATATCAGGGCTTTCAACAAACTATGTTTTTTACGATGATTTCTCGATGTATTGCTGTTATGCTGTCATTAAGATTCTTAAAACAAGAATCTTGATAAGTATGCTCTATCTTAAAACTAGGAAGAGTTTTTAACCTTGGGATTAGCAATATCGTGTGCACGATTATTTTGAGATAGATCGTTTGGTGGAAGATCTCGCCAAAATATATTCTACTGCATGTGCTACCACGTGGTTCAAACTAACGAAAAACAAACGACCCACTAGGGACGAGTTCCGCACAAAAGTTGTCGAATTCATGGAGCATTTCGATTATACATTGTCGACATTTCCTCAAGATCAAGAAATCGATCAATTTAGAGACTACGCTAGGGGGATCCTTCGAAAGGAAATTGATAAGGTGCTTCAAGGGGATAACAAAGAAGTTGAACGGCGGTACAAATATTATGTAGAGTATAATTAGGGATATGTGATCTAGCGCAGTCGAATATAGATGCGCTCGGCTATTTTTGCTTTTAGCTCAATTTGAGGATCGAACGTGAGTGTTGTTCATTAATTAATATCGTAAATAACGATTTTAATCTCTTCTGATTTAAAGATTGTAAAAGGATACTATTACGCGTGTTGTACCTTCGATATAGCATATGCTTCTTTTTTTGTATGGTCGAACCACTTTTGTTAATCTAGTAGAAATTATTGACAAAGTCACTTGGCTTTCTGTCTTTCAAGGCGGTCTGCACCCTTGACGCAAGATCTATATATTGATTGTAGTCTTGCACATATTCTTGTCCTCCGTACCAGTAATTATAAACCCGCCATCATTAATCACGGCCAAGTAGTGATTTCTGCCAGTACTATCAACGAAAGCTTTTTTTTTGGACATAGCAATATATAAAACACACTCCAGTGTTCCATTACTATTAGGGCTACAAACTACGCAATTATCTATTAGAAAGGTTTTAAACTTCATGTAGGAAGAGTTTCATATGTATGCGAATTACATTATCAGCAATTAAACCAGACATCGTAGGAATAGTGCCTCTGTTAGTAATATTAAACCAGACCAATGATAGACATAGACAAGTATATGAACAGTGACGGCAGTTGAGGCTTCCTCTTATTATTATCAATTTTAAAAATTACCCAGAAATCTATGGCCAAAACACTATCGAATTGTCCAAAGTAGCCAAGAAAGTTGCTAACGATACGAATGTAGAGATTGTCGTGGCACCTCCGCAAGCTTCAATAGCTGCTGTAAGTCAAAGCGTCTCAATCCCAATCTTATGCCAACATCTTGACGATATGCCGGAAGGTGCAACTACAGGCTTCTTCGTCCCTGAAATGGCCAAATCCTTTGGGGCTATTGGTTCGCTTCTGAATCATAGCGAACATAGGTTAGAGGCACAAAGCATCTGTAACCTAATTGAACGATTACGCAGTTTGAAAATGACTTCAGTAGTTTGTGCCAAAACTCCCGACGAGGTGGCAAATATTGCGAAGTTTGACCCTGATTTTATTGCGATCGAACCTCCTGAATTGATTGGGTCAGGAAAATCTGTTTCGAAACATAAACCGTCAGTCATCACGCGTTCTGTACAAGCAAAAGCCCAATATTCTAGTTCTACAAAGCTAATTTGCGGCGCCGGAATTATGGATAAAATTGATGTCAGTAGCGCAGCTAAACTTGGTGCAGAGGGTATATTGGTCGCAAGCGGCATAGTAAAATCAAGCTTTTGGACTGAGAAGATATACGAATTGGCTTCAGGATTTAAAGACCGGTAAACATGAGATATCTAAATCATCATCAAAACTAGCTGGTCTATCAATGGGAGCTAACTTTAGTTCAATCCTTTAAAACTAAACTCCTATTTCTTTTGCTAATTTGACAACTTTCTTGCCATCTCTTGTAAGTTTGTTATACACCTTGTTCTTGACAACCTTTCTCTGCACCAATCCAGTGCGGTGCGCCTTCAATAAAAGCTTATGACCATAACCATAAGCTCCTAGTCGCTGGAGTAGTTCTCGAGTTGGATATTCTGAATATCCTATGGTTTTTAAAAGTCTGACAACCGCTCTCTCTTTAACAAGCAGCCGCAATATTTGTACCTGTTTCACAATATCATGAAGATAAAGAAATTATTTAACCGTTACTAATGGTTGGCAACAGGTTGTCAGAAGCAATTCTGAAACATAATACATACAGCTATAAAAATATCCACTCTTCATAATAAACGATAATTTGAAGTATTGACGAGTATTTTCATGCGCTTCTGTCATCATAGACTGAACTCCGTTTTGGTCGGGATCTAGTCCTTTGTTAATCTCGAAACAGGGCCTGTTCGTATCTTAGCGTCAATATCCGTCAAAAGTTTAATGAGGTCAGGTTTGTGCGAGTTTAGATACTCAGGTCCCCTGTCCTTTAACCTTATTTGAAATAGTCTCAAATCTCTGTGTTCATCAAAGAACTGCTCCATCATTGCGCTTCCGTGTTTGGTTGGGTTAATAAGCTGATCAAAACATTCGACCGTTGTATTAACGTCGCCTTTTTCTACTGATTCTTTCGCTTTTCCAAGGACCTCGACAATATCTCTTAATTGTTGTACAGGAGCGGATACTTCTTTGCTATGCCCAAGTAAACCAACGCGTTTAGCCACTCCTACTTTATCAGCAATCTCTTTGACTAATTCGTAATATTCCTCTTTGCTCGTAAAAAAACCATGAATTTCTTTCCTTTCCTTTCTTACAATCAATCCTTTCATTGATAACCGCGATAGAGCGTCTTCGACCTCGACTCTGTCCATGCCTGTAACCCAGACGATCTTACCTGAATGGTTGTACGCTTGTCTTATAGTCTCTAGGACTACAACTTCAATGATACGTCTAAACCCTTCCTCTGCTTTCGCGTTTTCAAAGTCTCTATCGCGGACGGCTCTCTTCGCATACGATATATCTATCTCAATTGAGCGCTTGAGAGCCTCCATGCCTTCGTCTACCTTCCCGACGACCGTCAGATAGCATGCTTTGTTATACCATGACATTCCGTCGTTGGGATTAATATCGATTGCTTTTTCGCACGCTTCGACAGCCTTCTCGTAGTTATTCATCTTATAATACGCTAACCCTTTCATATTCCATGCTTCCCCATCGTTGAGATCTATGTCTAGCGCTTTGTCGTACGAGTAAATGGCAACTGTATATTGGCCGAGATGAAAATGGGCATATCCTTTTTTTATCCACGCGTCTACATATTTTGGGTCAATTCTTAAAGCCAGCTCAAAACTGCGAATAGCGTCTTCTAACTTTTCACTCGCCATTTGGTTTACGCCTTTCTGGTAAAGGTCGCGCTTCTGGAACTCCGCACTGTCATCGTAAAGCGCATTTGTGGCTTCAGAAGGAGTGTTGGATTCCAGCTTAGGCTTCCTTCCTAGAAATTTGCCCATCAAGATCTATTTCTGTTATCGCAGATAAATAGATTTGTAGTCCATCTCATTTCCACAAACACAATCTACAATATCCATTATTAAGCCAAATCCGCTCGGTGTTTAGACTTCCGTTAAGATGTACATCTAAACGATTATTTAGAAGTACAGCGACTATAGTTATATCTTGGGGTTATCTAAGTGAATTTAATTGATCCTGACGTAGAAGGCTTAACGGGAAAAAGTTTTAGAATTATAATCAATAATGGAAAAAATGGCATTCTTCAATCAAAATTGTGGAAGGAACTCGATCTCACTAGCCGTGATGGTTCTCGCTTGGCCATCCGTCTTGAAAAAAGGTCTCTTATAAAACGTGAAAAGATATTGAAAAACGGACGATGGACTTACAAACTTTTTGCAGTCAAATTGCCAGTAGGCACACAAACTATCGAACAGGCGCCTTGCCTGACGTGTCCGGTCGAACATATGTGTTCAGTTGACGCTTATTATAGTCCTAATAGTTGTAACCTAATTGAAAATTGGATTGTAGTTTCTTTTAATACTGCAACGCCACAACAAGAAGAACAGCACAATCAACAACTCTCAATGCAAGGAATTGTCCCACATCAAGAAGATGTCTTACATCAAGAAAATGAATTAATACGTGATGCAAATGAGGCTGAGCTGTTAGTGAGCGAGTCCAAGTCATTCTTGGCAAACCAACAATCCAATAGAGTATTGAAAAGTGACAAGAAATGAGGAAATCATAGGTGTGTCAAAATAATTAATCAATTAGAAATTAATTAATTTTATAATTCTATAGATACTACCCTCTTTTTTCGAATATGGTGAACGTGTTATTTTCTTTTAAATCATTACTATTGCAGACTTTCTAGAGCACGATGAAAGATAAAGAAAAATGTTTTATAAATTAATTCTTGCCAACATGTTTACGGAAAATATGTTGAAGCTCCGATAGGAGCACCGATGGAACGATTCAGAGGTATAATCGACGGGGAAAGTCTCACTATGATAGGACCGTTTATAATAATAAAAGCCCATACCCTCTAGACCATAAACGCATACAGGACGTATTTAAGGCGAGGTTTAATAATAATACTGGTGTGAACACATGCTATGAAACTATGTTATGTTCAGATTGGTTGAATTATGCAGTAAGCCTAGTCAACCGTTTTTACCGGAGATGATCTAAAGGATGAGACTATCAGATGCAAGAAGAGATTATTATCGAAATTTAGCGAAAAATGCTGGTTATCGCAGCAGATCTGCGTACAAACTGCTTCAGCTAAACCGCTCTTACGGTATATTTAGGCCACAACACACCGTGATAGATATTGGATCAGCACCGGGAGGTTGGCTTCAAGTGGCAAAACAACAAGTTGGTGTTCACGGTATGGTTGTCGGCATAGATATCGCGCAAGTACAGCCAATAGAAGGTGTCACGATTTTGCGAGGTAGCATAGTTGATACCAAAATAATAAGTACAGTTCTCAAAATAGTTGGAAGTAGAGCAGATATAGTTTTATCTGATCTATCACCAAATGTAAGTGGAATATGGGACTTGGATCATACCAGACAAATCTCCCTGACCAGAAGTGCCTTGGTTGTGGCTCTAAAGATATTGAGGAGAGGCGGCACTTCAGTCTTCAAAGTTTTCGAAGGAGAGTCACTTAATGGATTGAAGCAGGAACTGAAAGATCACTTTCAACGAGTTTATATTAATAAGCCAAAAGCAAGTAGACAGAAAAGTAGTGAGCAGTATATCGTGTGTTTTGGCTTTGAACCGTATTTAGGTCTTGAAGTCAGAGGCGAAGACAATCTGGATGATACATGACCACGCTTCATTTTTCACTGGAATTGTCTTCGTATAGCAATTTTAGCTCTTCGAAACTTAGTTTGGCACCTGCCTCGAACTTCTTTTTTGCAGATTCCTTAACCTTGAATAGCGCATCGTCTCCAGGCGGATGGCTATATTCGTGACGGTGCCTTTTCCTCCATTGAGCCATAACATCAAGACGCGAATTTACGCTATCTAAAGTCGAAAGGAACTTGTCGTAATCATTAAGGTAGCTTTGGCGCTCCGCAGCTTGCTGTCGCTTAGCCTCAAATAGTTTGTCTATTCTATTGCGAGTATCAGCAATCTTGGTCTGCAGAGTTTCCATTTCGTCATCGAGATTTTTTAGTATTTTTTTAATTTCTTCAGCTTTTGTGTTGAGATCTGTTATTTGATGGTTCACAGCACGTATAGCTTTTATTGCTTCAAGCTTCATTGAAGCGTCGTTCATTACTGATAATGTCTCATTCTTTTCCCGTTCATTCTTGTACCGTTTTTCATCAACTAATCTCTGGCTCGATTCAAGAATCCGAACTAAATTAACTTCATTTTCTGAGGGAAGTCGAGGTCCCATAGTACTAACAAAATTTTTGGACTTGGAAATTTTTTCACTAACCGTGAGTAACTGAGAATTATTGGAATTCATTTCTGTTCGATTTTGAGCCAATCTTTTTGTCATGTTAACGACTTTATTTTTCTCTTGCTTGATATTTTCATTTATTAGGGGAGATTGAGTGTTCTCGATATCGATAATTTTGTTGGTCAAGTCATTTATCTGCTTAAGCAAACTACGTTTCAAAGACACCAAGTCATCCCAACTCAAATCGTGAACTGGATCTTGATCTACAGAGCTCAATCCGGGATGCTTACCCAACTACTTAATGGTGGATGCCATGCATAAAAATATACTGGAAAAGCAAATGCCTTGCTATTCTTCACTCCCTAACATAACATAATTTCTTCCACTAGTTCGGAAACCAGAAGGGAACCTAAAATGAATCCGTGTAATTGGAACGAAGAATTTTTCATAATGTGTCCATTTCATTAGATTTTGTCCCATGAAGAGACCGAAATATAGCTATTCTTATATTCAAGCACAGGGTTTTATGTCAAGTTGGCAACACAGGCGTATTGTGTGAAATGTAAGGCAAAACGAGATATGAAAGATGAAAAGCGGGTAACTATGAAAAACGGTCAAGGTGCTCTATCAGGGATTTGCTCTGTATGTGGTACAAAGATGTTCAAGATAGGCGGTGATCGCAAAAAAGTTGTCAAAGCAAAAACAGCGACCAAGAAACCAACTACAAGAACCGCAAAAGTAAAAGCAAAATCGACAACTAAAAGGAAATAACAGAAGCGCTCAAAGTCGGACATACTTGTTAAAATGGCAATTAGGAGTAGGATGGGATGTCAGTCTACTCCAATTCTCTTTTTGTTATAGAACTACTCAATAACTAGAGTGATAATATATTATATTAGAAAAATCGTCTAGGGAATATAATATAAAGTATTTGCAGCACACGATAATAGAAGGAACTTACTAAACAGGTCAAATGTTGAACCCTTTTTTGCAATAAGAAGTAACGCATCTACAACAGCAAGAGGATGTCAGTTAAGAAATGATGAAGTACTACTGTTCAAGAAACTTTGGTAGAGATGGAAACAGAAGACAGACTGCTGAAATAGTATTTTCTTTTATCAAAAGAATACTAGGTGAAGATCTATTTTCAAAATTCGCCACACAGAAAGCAGAAGCTGGTTTGAATGTACTATAGTACAATACACTCATGAGTGTCTGAAGGAGACAATATCACGATCCATGCCCCCATGACCGATATCCCTTCAAAATTAATATACATTCACACTGGTAATTTCAATGAAACCTAGAATTCTTGTATTGAAGATATAAATCAACGTACTCATCTAAAACGGTAGATGTCCAAATGCTTTAAGTCATCTATTGTTATGGTAACAATGTGGAGATCACTACCAGCACCGAGTAAATAGAAGTAGGCAATCGAATACTTACTTTTCCTGCGAGATACCATGCATACTCCAATACAGGTACTGAATTTTTAACCTATAACTTTGATTCTAGATGGATTAATCATATAAGAAGGAACTCTTGTTCAGCTTTAATTAATTTTTCCTTGTCACCGCAGAGCTGTATTAATTCTGATAATTTTTTTCGTGGGGTACCTTCCTTAATCGCTTCTCGCGCAATTTCGACGCCTTCTTTTAAATCCTTGGCAATTTTTCCGATCACCAACGCGGCCGAAGCATTCAACACAGCTACGTCTTCTTTTTCGCGGTTAGCAAGACCGTATATAACTTGAAGTGTATCTCTTATAGAATCTTTTCGAGAAGATATTAAAAGTTGTTCTGGCTTAGCAACCGATAAATTTACATCCCTAGGATGAAGTCGAAGTCGTTTAATTTTTTTGTCAACTAGCCAGATAATGTTGTTTTCACACGTGTTAGAAAGCTCGTCAAAACCATCATGAGAGTGTACGACCATTAATTCATCAACCTCAGCATTTCGCAATGCAACAGCGATTGTTTCGAGCAAAGAAGGTTCATAAACTCCTATAACTTGAGCGGAAAGATTTGTGCATGGATTGCTTAATGGTCCGACAATATTAAAAACAGTTCTTATACCTATAGATTCTCTTGCAGATGCTACATTGCGCATCGCAGGATGGAACTTTACAGCATAAAGAAAACCAAGGCCTATATTCTCGATCGCCTTACATGTGATATCAGGAGAAGTAGCCAAGTCCATTCCAATAAATTCTAAAAAATCTGCGCTGCCACAGAATCCCGAGATAGATCTATTACCGTGTTTTGCGATCTTACAGCCTGCTGCGCACGCTATTATCGCAGCTGCGGTACTGATGTTGAATGATTTTATTGTATCACCACCTGTCCCACATGTATCAACTAAACTGCCCGCGATGTTTGGTGTAATTTTAATAGCATGCCTCTTGACAGCCTGAAGTATAGTTGTGATTTCTTCGGGTGTTTCGCCTTTCATCTTGAGCGATACCAAGAATGAGGCAATGGCCGCGTCAGAAGCTTTGCCTCCAAGGATCAGGCTCATAGATTTACAGATTTCGTCTTTTGATAGATTGATTCTAGACACTAGTTTTCGAATTATGGGGCGCAGATCGGCGATGTCTGTACTCACTCATCTCTTCACCATTGAGATAAAATTCAAAAGAATTTTCGGTCCTTGTTTCGTTAAAACAGATTCTGGATGGAATTGTACGCCCTCTATCAAATATTGCCTATGTCTGATCCCCATTATTTCGCCATCGTCAAGTGCAGTCGCTGTAACTTCTAGACAAGGAGGAATTTTCTTATCTGCTACCAAAGAGTGGTAGCGAGTTGCCTTAAATGGATTGCTTACTTGATCAAAAAGTCTTCCTGAATTATATTGAATAATACTTGTTTTTCCGTGTCTAACTTTTTTGGCATTGATTACTTTCCCGCCGAATGCGTGAACTATTCCTTGATGTCCAAGGCAGACTCCAAGGATGGGGGTTTGTGGTCCTAGCCTTGCTATAATATCAGTGCATATGCCAAAGTACTTCCTGTCTGCTGGGTGACCAGGGCCAGGAGAAATGACTATAGCATCAGGATCTATACTTTTGACCGAATTAATGGTAATCCTGTCATTTCGAAGAACTGTCGGTTCAGCCTTTAATTCGCCTAATCGTTGCGCAATATTATATACGAAAGAATCATAATTATCTACGACAAGAACCCTCATTTTATATTGACCTCAATTCAAATCCGTATCTATTGAAAACACAATTTTTCTATTGTTTGTACCCCAGAAATTATATTTAAACTTAGTCGAGTATTTGCGTTTTCATGCGTAAACTGTGTCTATCTTACTAACAGTCATAATGAGCGAACGTATTGATATTCCTTGTTTTAATTTGTTCCATATGAGGGATTTTTGGGCCATTGTCACGA
>JBAVTY010000497.1:0-40380 GCA_049696495.1 Candidatus Nitrosopolaris sp. | reverse complement strand
ATAAATATCTCGCTCACGAATAGTAGCTTTAGTCCATTCCTATAGATTCCAATTATTGTATTATTATAAATTTTTTGGCTACTGTATTTTGACCATCACAAATTTTTCGATAAGGAAGCCGGACTAGGAACCACAAAGTCAACTACTTACAGTCTCCGTCGGACATGAAAGCCGCTTTCTTTAGGAGCAGGATGAAATGTCCGGTTTATCTTTGAAATTACTTACCGTACCAGTGCCGATACTATTATCGGCTGCAATCATGTCTCTACTAACTCCCTGTAGATACTGCGCTATTACCCGTTGCTTGATTATCGGATCTATTGCTGCCGGCATAGTTTTATCAACGAAGATCAAAGCTAAATAAATTGCGCTAAAACCGTCAAATGGGTCGTCAGATGCCTTGCCTTACATATAATATTCCGCCAAATAGAGCCGTCAAATGTTCGTTAGAATGTCATAAAACCCTAAATCGTGCTCATTTGGGCTCTTGTCCAGATGACGAAGTTTCTTTTGACGGAATGCTACATCCCACCTCATATTTGACTGGAATTCATTGATATCTTTGTCCGATTCTAGTCACGTCTATCGCCTCGCCTACAAGCGACTCACTACCAAATCCAAGGAGAAACCCGTCACAAACCACAAGCCGCTTATATTCGAAGCTGATAATTCAGCGTAGATCTGAGTCCACACTTGCATTATAAGAATACCGAGAACCGCCGAAGATACTATAAATACTATGCTATCGAAATCTTTTAAACCGAGGCCCGTGATACGTGCGGTTCTGGCATGGTCACCTAAATTAGATATCTGTTCCGTGGTAAGTTGTTGTCTCTGTATAGCAATATCTCCTTGAACTACAGAGGGAGTAGCGCTAGAAACATCGTAATATTCGATAGCCCTATTGAATCTCCTTTTAGCCAACCTATAGTGACCATTGTCGAAGTGTATCTTTGCATCCAACCACTCCGAGTCGCCATCTCCAAAGAATCCGAAAGTCCTTCCTTCTGACTTAGCTCTCCGAGCAGCGTTTTCGGCCTTTTCTAAGGCTTCAAGAGCAGAGGTGCGAAACTCTATTCCTATCTTTATAAATCTGAAAAAGAATGCAGCAACCATACCCAGAGCTACAAAACCTAATGCCGGCCAAGGGATATACTCATAAATCTTAATTTTAATGGGAACGGTTATTTTTACACCCTCTCCTTGGAGGATCAGTGAACCTTGATAAAGTCCTGTGTGACCAGGAATATTCAATAAGATGTTAACTTCTCTTTCCTGAAATGCGGTAAGATTAAAAGTATTTGGAACTAGTTCGATACTATTTCTTGAGATCCAGATTTTCCCAGCTTCATCAGTTTCCAGGTCCGTAAAATACCCCTTCAAGTTTGCGACGTTCTGCTCAGTCGAAATCAATAATCCTTTCTGAAGAAGTCCTTGTGTTTGACTGGAAGGTACATTTATCTGAACTATGGACGGATTGACCTGAACTATGGAGCTGAATAGAAGTACTGTACATATGAGTCAGAAGAAAGAGTAATGCAATAGCTATCCCATCTATAATCATCATGCGAAAGGCACTCGCTGTCCTACAAGATTGTCCTTTGTAATATCAAGGTAATAAGTGTCTGAAACTGGAAGTATACTATTTCTAAGATAAATTGAAAACTGTAGTTCGAAGCTGCTGTATCCGAAACCTTTGCATTCAAAATTATTTTGCCAATTATTGGTTTTAACAATCGGCCTGGGAAAGCTTGGATCTAGATCCGGTATATTCACAAACCGTGAGGAATCACCATAACTGACATTATCCTATATTATAATTATCGCGTTAATAGCATCTTTAAGGTGTATCATGCTTGGTTGATATGAACGTTCCTTTTTCGAATCTAAATGGGGACTGTAACGACAGTAACGACAGTATTTTTTCAAAAGTAATGGAAGGGAACCAACGTATCCATTTTGCCAAGGAAGATACCTATAGTTCTTTTTTTCTCCCCTAACTGGAGACCAGAAGAAGAACAGGCTGCTTCTATGCGCGATTCCAGCTGTTTAATATCCAGCGGTTTTGTGACTAGAATTCTTTGGAGAATCTGTTTGGAATCAAAACCTCTTGCGTTAGCAATTTCTTTGATTCTTTCTGGTCTAAAGTTGCCTTCGGTATCAATATAAATTGCATTATAATTAGGAGGTAACATCACACACAAAGTATGGCAGAGTTGCGTTTTTCCACTGCCAGGAAGTCCATAAACCTGTGTAATTACACCTACCTCAATCCCACCATCCAATAAATTATCCAGACTTTTGCAACCTGTAGGAAGACGCACAACATTTTGTATTCGTAGTTCAGTAGCGGCTGTACTAAATACCGTATTGTCAATTGATTTACTATACTCGCTGCCTCTAGTACCGTACGTTTTTCCATAGTTAACGTCTGTACTAGTTACAAAATCATGTGAGACCAGTCTTATTCACACCTCCAACTAGATTCAGTTTTTCGTCGAATGCTTCGTCAAGAGGTTTAGCTGGACGAGAGTTCCTGTCGTTCCCCTCTTATCCTGTATTTGCCATCCTTCCATTGCTTGCTATAGACTGCAATCAATGCGTTCTGCGCAACTTTCCAGCTAGCAGAAAATCTCTCTCCAGTATATTCTATTGAAGAATCAACGCCAAAATGCCACATAGTAACAATCCAAGTCATGTAATTTGGTATTAGTATACTAGAGTTGCAATCTTTTATCAATCTCTGAAGTCGGTCATGTATGAGTGTCAAAGCATTAGAAAGTCTGATAATGCCATCAATATCTACTGCAATAGGGGAAAAGGAGCAACCTATCACCACGCTTATAGTATTACTATGGTGAACAGTCACCCTAATGTAAAGATGATTAATCTCTTCTTTTATTACCGGGATATCCTTGCTATTAGCATCCATAGGCTTAGATGGAATACACGAAAGAAGAAGCCATATTCCATTAACGGTAGTTCCTAGTCGTATGTCATGTAACGCACTTTTGTCATGTGGGACGTTTTGTATGAGCCTGTATACAGGATGATTTTTTATGCATCGTAATTCTTGGGGGGAACAGATTGATGATGATGACAGTCTACCCCCGTATGGTCAGGTGTCATCGTCTTGGCAAATCTGACACCATTGATTGTGTAGAAGGCCTGTTTGGAATAATACGCTAATTCAATTTCTCCTGCATTGAGCATTGCTGAAATCTTATTTCGAAACGTCCCATGAGACATTTTGTAATGCTGTTGGTCTACATCAAACGTTAAGAAATCAATAAACGAGAATGGTCTCCTCTCTGTACAAACAATATACTCGATATGTTTGCGCATGGCATCGTCGAGAATAGTCATTGTATTATGCGAACCAAAGTTGGAGCACGGCTATGGTGATGGTGATGATGGTGATACATGTCACTGTCATTGAACGTGTCATTATAACAGCCAAAAGCCAAAATCATCGCTATTATCATGTTGAGATAGTTACACGACAAGTAGCAATTTGGCAAATTATTCGTTCGCAAAGTGAAGTGGTACATTCTAATGCATATGTCAGATAACAGCAAATTGGATCAGTTCGATACAGGCCTATTTTCCTTTAAAGATGTCAGGTATTGCACATTGAAGCATGCCACTTTTATCAAATACTACATATACTGAATCTCTGCTCTGCTGCATGGCCTCTTCGAGATTTGGATACTTTTCTTTTGGAATCGTAAATCCTATTTCATGTACGGAGACCTCATCAGCTTTTACGAAAGTAGTTTGTCTTGATAGAGCTTCTTTTAATTCTGCATTCTCTGAATATAATGCATTGTTATGTTTTTCACTAGGATCAGTATTGCTGGTGTAACTTGTCAGCTGACTGGTAGTAATTTCTTCAGAATTGCTACTAGTCTGCGCATTCTGGTCTTGTTCCTGTACAGTGGCACTTAATTGTGATACCTCTTCACACTCAGTAGCACTGTTTTTAGGCCATGGTGGCCTAATTCTCCTAGGAATGGTTGCATTATCCAAGGGCAGATTTCTACGTATATTCCTCTTGCTGAAACCAGAAAGATGTCGATGGTCATTGTAAATCTTTGCCATAGCTTCTTTGTGTGACAGTTTATCAACTAGGGTTAAGCGGTTATACATAAGTGGTATTAGCTGAAGAACTCTTGGATACATTCTTTGAAATTCTGAAGACAGATCATCATAGGATCGATTTTGATATTCTTTAACATCTTTTTCTATAAATAAATTATCTTCCAGATCCACCTTTAATCCTGACCTATGACGCTGACCCTTGGCAGAAGCCTTACGTTTTGCATCTTCAGACAGTTTGTCGTACTCAGACTCCTTCACCCGGCTTTTAGGTAGCATTTTGGACTCCCGTATATCTGTACCAGACTGTGCGTGAGCCTCAGTCTCCTGGACCTGCGCGGCGTCAACATGTCCGTTATTAGCCTGGGCGCGCGCGGCGGTGTTTGAACCGTTACCTTTTTTAGGTGCTGTATTACTATTATGATTGGTAAACAATTTTTCTTTTTCCTTTCACATTAATGTCATCTTTTCTTTGACATTAGTTTGAAACTTCATAATGCAATTGCCACATAGGAACAACATAATAGACCCCTTCTCTCCAACGGGGACAGAGATTTTGGTAGTGGATTTTGCCGAACATCCAAATCCTTCGCATATTTCGTTTTTTGTTGGGACGGAATTCTCTTGAATCAAAAACCATCGCACACTCCAAAAGGTTAGTCACGCCTTTCCGTCTCCAAACCTTCAGAGACAGCTTTCTCTAGTAGCATATTGATCAACTGATCGTATGTCTGCCCCTTTAATCCAGTACGTTTCAACTTGTCTCTCGTTCGGCTCTTCAGAAGAATGGTTGTGTAATTCACATGAGTATAGAAACGCATAACACATATATATACACCTGTCTATACTGATAGACTGGTCCTTAGACTAATGAATGCCGCACAAAGAAGAAAATTGATAAACGATTATATTAGTGCTCCAGACCAAAGAAGAAAATTAATAATTGATTTTATTAGTAACAATCCTGGCTGTAATCAACAAGACATTGTAAGGCACCTAGAAGGCAAGAGCTCCAGACAGACAGTTCTGAAAGATGTTGATCAACTACAAGAGGATGGAATAATTTATTACGAGATTCAAAAAGAGAATAGTAGAGATCACAATTTCTATGTAAAAGATGATAACATCCTGGTATCTGTCTCGAAGGAGTTAGACGAATTCGACAAAAATTACTTTTCTGCATTAACGAAGATAAAAGAGAAATTTGATAAACTGTATCTGAAGACAAAGAAAGACCATGTCATCGGTGAAACAAAAGAACAAAATTTGGTGGTGTTCAAACCATTGCTGAACGTACTATCACAATCAGTTGAAATTCTCTACGAAGTCCTCGACGTATACATTTTACGCTGCATTCTCGTATGGCCAAATACTGTTAAGAAGGAAGACATAATTAAGAAACTATACTCAATTGTGATTTCAAAGATCTCTGATATTCAACTTCGTATGTCAGAAATATTGAGTTCGTTCAAGGCAGGAAATTTCTATTTAGTTACACAACTGTCAGTATATCAGAGAATATACAGAACAGCAAACTTCCAAAGACACCTTAATGATTTTAAAGACGCGGAGATAAGTGAGATTGAATCACTTCTTGATTCCATATGGAAGATAAATAAAGATCTCTTGTCAAACTCTTGTCCTGAACCCGCTCTTTACAAGTGGGATTTTGATTATGAGAAGGATAGTTGGAAGAAATTACTAGACCTTCAGAGAAAGCATCCAGAACAGACTTATCGAGACCGAGTGAATAAACAGTTGACCTACTTGTCAAAACCTAGTGAATAAACCTTTGTGCGGTTTTGTTTTATGCGCCAAATGCTTTGGGTTTAACATGATCTAGTGTCAGACCGCTGGTATGAATCCGTTTACATTATTTCTCCCATGTCGAATCTTTGTTTGTAAGTATTACCAGTCACACAAAGAGCACGTCTATGGCTAGTCTAATGTGACTTCATGATCCACTCCTACTCTCAATTCTATTTTGTCATCGTTTGTAACAGAATTATCAAAGATAATCTATAAGTTGATCGTAGAATCTGAACCGTCCATTATATCAAACTGGAATATAAAGATATTTTTCTCATTCAATATTTGATCGATCTATTTGTCTCTCCAGCAATACATCAGGTTTCACATGAGCTAGAATGGGGTTTCGCTGTATTATTGACATGACTTGGTTGAATCGATGGTCCATTTTCTCTTCTAAATCCTTCATCTGCTGTAGGTGTTTTTCTTCTAATATTCGTAATTTTGAATTTTCGGCTTCTTTTATTTCATCGAATGCATCTGGCACAAGAGGATAGCTGCACTTTGAACAGTACTTGTTTTCAAGCGAATTAATGAGGTTGCAGCGAGGACAATCGCGGACTGCCAGTTTGGGCCTTAATGCGTCATCATCTCCCAACGCTATCCCATTTTGTGCAAGAATTGTGCGCTTCAAGTCCCCTCCTATTCTTGACTTGATGTAACGTGACCCTTGGCGGCTATTCATAGACCATCTTGCCTTCTTCTTGACAGCATACTCAGGTAGATAATCAGAATCATATGTGATAGCAGAGTGGCGTAAACAGTATGGGTTCCATTTCTTGGTTCTCAGCAGATATTCCAACTTTTGCTTTTCTTCTATGTTATCGATCGTTCCGGATTCGAGCATTTGGGTTATTCTATGCCGTAGTTGTTTGATCATAGTCCAAAGTGCTTCAGGTTTTATGGGCGCGCCATTCTGTAAATTGCAGATTAACTGAGCCTCAGAGGTATTTTTGAATGGGTGCTTATTCAGCCAATCTCGAACATACGGAAATGAACAAGTTAGCAAAATGGGACCTCCTCCAGTCTTAGTGTTGTATGGTATTTCGCCTTCTGCATAGCGTTCTCTGAGACGAATATTTCCTATTTTGAGGCTTGTTATTTCATGATTCCTGGCATCAAGATCCCATAGTAACGCAAGTATAGCCTTATTCCGGATCTCTGGTTCGTACTTAATAATTGTGAAAAGCTCTTCACGATCCCAGATTTCTGTTCCAGAGTATGGACTCTCGCGTTTTGTTTTCTTTTTCTTTATTCTCGCAGCTGGAGGCGTTTCCCAGTCTGAGTCGGACATTCTTGCTGATTGTGATGATTCACTGTTGCTTTTACTTGCACAGTTATGCAGCCACCTCAAGAAAAGTTTGATATGTACTAGATAATCATTCCATGTGGTAATCCATCTTCTATCAGGATCTTCTGATTCACTCTTTATTTTTGTATCTAAAAATGAGATAATTTGTTCAGGCCTATGTAGGTCATTAAACGCATAATTATTACCCAAATAGTTGGCAAATGCAATTACCCTCTTCAGAGTATTATTCTGATGTCTTTGGGAGGCTTCATTTGAGATCATATACTTGTGAAAATCGGTTATTAGTGACGCATTAGTCGAATTGGGAACGAGCTGAATTTTAGAAATCGTGGTTGTTAATGTCGCTGGCATTATGCTCTAGATCGATCCTCCTACTACTATCAATATTCTTGATTCAAAATCGGTATATGTCACTTGTGTATATGAACCCATGTGAATAATGGGCCCAAGGGGGTTTGAACCCCTGGCCGACCGGTTATGAGCCGGTCGCTCTACCAGGCTGAGCTATGGGCCCGTAAATAAAAAGACGATAAACCACAAGGTATAAAGGTTTTCAGAAACCTGGGGTTGTTGCCTAATTCGTTTTAATCGAATGTAAATACGATTTCACAATTTTCGATTTAGCCTAGAGGGGGCATGAATCCCCTTATCGACTTGCAATCATAAGAGAAGAGGTGGTTATTGGCCATGATATCACCTAGCACACACCCTGGAACGAGATATGCTTATCACAAATATAGTCTCGTCTAATGTATACGTGTTTTAGCATGACACTTTGAATATGATGCTACGCAATTTGA
This sequence comes from Candidatus Nitrosopolaris sp., assembly GCA_049696495.1. GTDB lineage: Archaea > Thermoproteota > Nitrososphaeria > Nitrososphaerales > Nitrososphaeraceae > Nitrosopolaris. Next base: position 32,361 of record JBAVTY010000497.1, on the reverse strand, counting down.
CTCTCTGTTGTCTTTTCGTAAATCAGATTTCACCTTTGTCATTCGGGGATCAAGAAGAAGGGCCACTCTTAGACACTGTCATGTCAGATCCGGTTACGCCACAATATTCCCAGTTGTCAGCACCTACAAGGTAGTATGAAACACATACTTCGACGGTACTCCCCTCATTCTACGGTATGTAAAATGTAACCACACTTCCTTGTGCGCCATAGGCAAGTTTGGTAGCCTTGTAGCCATTTGCCGTTGTGATCGAGACGTAACTATAAGCGTTACCAAAAGGATGGGATGTTACGTAGACAGTCAGATAATATCCTGACTGTTGTGCTATTGCCAATGGTATAGCGCTTAACAATATTACTATAATTGCACGGTAAAAATGCCACTAGTCTTCGATCTCAAATGCTGTAGTATTGCATTTGTTACTGTCATTTTCTCCATTTCTATGTTCTTGTATTCTATACTAGGAGTAAGCGTTCAAAAAATCCCTTCTAGAAAACAATTCTGAAAAATCTGGAGGCAGAATGATGATGAGCTCTTATACTGACTTATAACCATCAGTATAGACATCCTCACTATGGACATTAACGTATGACATTAATGAAGGATCGATTTTTTAGCGATAAAATTTGCTTGTTGACGTACCCATCAATTCCTCTCTTTCTTGCGTGGTGACATTAAACCCGATTACGGTCATGATAACACACACCCTAGTAGGGGGTGTGTATTTGAAGCAAAACAGGAAAACCAGGGGAAAAACAGCGAAAACGTGCGAAAAAGACCCCCTAGGTGGGTGTGTACTACTTCGCGTGTCTCATCGGCAATGAATCACTTACCCCAGAAACCTACCGATTCACGAAAATAAATAGTGGCGCCTTGCAGAGCATAGACTTCGTGTTAGCTCAGCAGTACAGGCCTACGTACTTCTCCTGAATAGAATCTAGCAGTTTGTTCTGTGCGCCCAACGAGTTGAAGCCTGCATCGAACACTGACTCCATCTTGTCTGAAGAAACGGTCTCCAGAATACCCCTCCACATTCCTGCATGTCTTATGTCCGCTTCTTTATGTATTTCAAAGTAGCGAGTGGCATCGCTATTATCGATCCCGTAATACTTCATTAAACCGTTGATCTTTGATGTACTGATTTTGGGCAATTCACTCTCGTATGCATACATCGCTGCTGCCGCTTCCTCGAAGGACGATTTTGTCAGGCTGTTTAAGGCAAGAACAGCCTCTCTTGTCTTGGAAGTGGATACATGATTTAGTAATTCATCCCTTGAAACGCCAAGTGATATGGCAAACTTCATCCAAGCATCAACATGATCAGATTCTTCCCTAAAGTTTTGGGCAAGCTCGCCTTCCAGAAAAGGATCATTCGTAAGACCATGAATATTTCGAACAAATTCAGGGACCGCTTTTACTAGCTCGAAGTACTCCTTAGAGTAGCCTTGAAGATGATTGGCAGTCAACTTTCCCTCAGACCACATCTGATAAAACGGGTGCTTGAGCAAACTCTGCTTCTCGATTTCAACATTTATTCGTTCTACAACGCCAGTCATGCCAAAAACTAAATCAACAATGGTGATGTAAAAACTTTACGTATTGTTATATTTGACGTTCAATTATATTCAAATTGTATCATGGATAGTTCCTAGTGGAACTCACGGTAGTAACTATGGAAAAAGGAGAAGCGGATACAACTAAAGGTCGTCCCGATAATAAAAATGACATGCAGATCAATGGCTTGAAACTGTCCAATTACTGATTTTTTGTTTCTCTGTGGCCCTCCTAATAGCAAGAAAAGATTTTATTTAATGTGCCCTCCAACAAATTCGGTGCTCCGGTGGTGTAGTAGCTGACAACGGCTGCATAATCCGGTCAAGCATTGTGGCCTTTCGAGTCGCAGATCCCGGGTTCAAATCCCGGCCGGAGCAATAGTTAATCTTCGTTTACAAATTACTAAATATCCTATAGTCAATATTTTGTGAAAGCATTAATATTCTCTGTATTTCAAGAAATTACGGGCAAGACCGGATCTGAATAGAAGAAATACAGAGGTTAATCCATTAATGGAGTTATTTAGCCAATATTTGTTGAAAATAGATGAAGCCCTTAGTCGAGAACTAGATCTTTACTCTTGGTCCGAATTTTATGCTCCATTGAGGTATGCCTGCGACGGCGGCAAGAGAATTCGACCACTGATCCTCTTGTTGTCTGCTGAAAGTATAAAAGCAAAAACTATAGGCTCTGTAAATGTCTCTGAAAACGATGATGCGTTTATAGCTGCTTCAGCTATAGAACTCCTTCATACAGAGTCCGTAATTCACGATGATATTATAGATGAGGAAAACCTTCGACGTGGCAAACCATCTTTTCATGTTAAGTATGGCTACAACAACAGTATCCTAACTGCTGATTTTGTTCTAGGAATTATTCTTAATATTGGATCGAAGATGCATGATTCGCGTGTATCGCGCGAACTTTCAAAAGCTGCAATAAAGATGACAGAGGGTGAAATAATGGAGATTAAATTAGGTAAAAACAGTAAAATTGAAGAGGACGACTACATAAAAGTTCTTGAACATAAGACCGGCTCGCTTTTCGAAGCATCGGCAAAAATAGGAGCTATACTATCAGGTGGCATAGAAGATGAGATACACGCTATGGCCACGTTTGGTAGTTTACTTGGAATTGCTTATCAAATTCATGACGATTTAATGGATTGGAGTAATGAAGAAAGACTTTTTAACCTCTTGGTAAAGAAAAATGGCCAGTCCAGAGAATTTGTTGAACGAATGGAAGATCTATATTTGTCGTACTCAACCAAAGCTAAAAATGAGTTACGAAAGATTCGCGACACTACACCTAAGAGGCAATTGGAACGCTTGACCGATCTGGCTTCACTTCAGTTCTAAATAGTTATTGCACATAATGCTTATTGTTCAAACTATCTGTAGTATTGATGGACCACAATTCTTTATGTTGAAAGGGACAAGAACTGCAACAGGAGCGACACCAGTATGTGAAGAATTGGACAAAGCAACAGGAGTAGGTTTAACTAAATGAAACGATGACGAGGCGCTACTGGGTACTACGGGACCTATATTACCAAACTGAGGGACAGCCTTTGATGCGAACTCCAAAATAGGTGCATACCAGATCCCAAAACCTACGATAAATATGATGGAAAATATTAGTACCCCAGCTATGGCCCTAGGTTCTTTAACTTTGGTCATATCGGGTCCTTGCTCCATATACATCTTTTTTATGATCCAAGCATAATAGGCAAGAGAAAGTGCACTGTTTAACAAGCCAGCGATTGCAAGATATGGGGCCCATGCTACTGTGGAACCACTATTAATTGCCGCTCCAAACACCAACAATTTGCTCCAGAAACCAACGAGCGGAGGAAGACCGGCAAGTGAAAGCAAGGAAATTGATAATGCGATAGCAGTGATTGGCATGCGATGACCTAGCCCTCTATATCTTTCAAGGCTATAGCTAGCCAAAGCGGTAGCAACAGCAGCCGCAGCTATGAATGCAGCTGATTTCATCACTGCATGACTAATTATGTAAAAAAGGGAACCGGCTAGAGCTTGGTTCGAGTACGGGGCCAGCGCAAAACCTATCAAGATATATCCAGCCTGCGCAATGCTAGAATAAGCAAGAATTCTTGGAACACTTTTTTGAACCAAAGCCGCAAGGTTCCCAAGTGTCATTGTAAATATTGCTATTACAGCAAGGGTAAATGTCCAGTCTGGATGCAATACAAACATCCCTAGCACAACTACACGTAGCGCGGCCGCAAATCCCGCTTTTTTCGTTCCGGCAGCTAGAAAACCGCCTATTGTGGTAGGCGCACCCTCATATGCGTCAGGCAACCACATATGAAATGGAACAAGCCCAATTTTGAACCCGAAACCGGCTACAAACAATGCGATCGCAAGAAGACCTACTGGGATTAGGTCCTTCTGAAGATGAGCCAATGCGTGTATCGAACCACCTATGTTAGTTGTCCCGGTGATACCATAGACAAGACCGATTGCAAAAATTAGAATTGCTGAAGACAAGGCACCAAACATGAAATATTTTATAGCAGCTTCGTTTGAGATCGGATCGCGTTTTGAAAACGCAGCTAGCGCATAGGTAGGCAGTGACATCAATTCCCACGCAACGAATAACATTACGAGATCAGTAGAATAAGCAATAAGTACCATCCCAATGCTTGAAAGTAATATGAGAGAGTAATACGCAGCAGGGTTTGTTTTACCTTTCATATAATCCCAAGAAGATGCAGTTGTCATGATTGAGACAATCAACAATGAGACTGCAAAAAATGAACCAAAAAGATCATCTGAAAGTACACCTGGCCCAAATGCAGCGGCAGGCATCACTTGCCCGGTTAATACACGGATAATCACGATTCCTATCGCTAGGATTAATGCACCAAAGGCGATCGCACAGTACAGTTTGTTATTAGAACCCCTTTCTTTTTTAAGTGCGTCTATTACAGGGATTCCAAGTCCTACTGATCCAAGTACGACAGTCACAAGGAGAGGCGTCGAAAGATCAACCATTCTGCAATAATCTACCTCTATAGCAAAAGCAGCATTATAATAATCATAATGCCAACTCCAAATACAAACAAGTAAGTTTGAGTTATACCTGTCTGTCCTGCCTTTACTACCTTAGAGAATAATGCCATCAAATATTCAAATGTGTGATTTATGCCGTCCATGACAATAATCTCAAAGTATCTCCAAACAATACGATAGATTGCCACGGGTCCTATGACAGCACCCCAATAAATCGCTGAATTAAGGTACCATCTATTGTAGAGGAACTTCCATATAGCCCTCGTAACACCATTCTTAGAGACAATCTGCGGATCCATTTTCCTGGAAATGTAAAACATATATCCCAAAAAGCCTCCTACAGCAAACGCTCCAAATGATGCAGCTGCAGCAATAGGATTAAGACCAAGGAATAGCTTGGTCTGCACGTGTGGCTGGACAATATGAGTAGTCGTACTCTCTAGAAGCTGTTTTTGTTCTGTTATCCCAAAGTAATTAGCAAGATAACCTGTAAATATGTGCTGAAGCTCTGCACCAAAGGCAAATCCAACCACTCCAAAAGCTATGGTTCCTACCGCTAGAATTGCAAAAGGAACCCACACTATCGGGCTCACTTCATGAAGTGGGTGCCCGGCTTTCTCTAGTTGCTCCAGATGATCGCTCTTATTACCAAAGAATGTCATACCAATCATTCTAAATGTATAAAAGGCAGTCATCATCGCGACTACCACAGCGATTATGAAAAGTGGTAGTGTATGAACGTAGCCTGATTCTAAAACAGATGCAAATATGGCGTCTTTGCTCCAAAATCCTAGCGTGACCAGAGGTGCTGCTGCGAGAGACAATGCTGCGAGGAGCATGAAAATGTACGTTTTTTTCATATATTTGCGCATTCCCCCCATGTCAGTCATAAACCTAGAACCAACAACGTGAAGCAGTGCCCCTGAACCCATGAATAATGCGGCTTTAAACATAGCATGGCTTATCAATTGAAAGAATCCTGCAGTATAGCCTTCAGCAAAGTTAGTGGAAAGCCCTGCTATCCCTATGGCCATCATCATGTAACCTATTTGAGAGCCAGTCGAATACGCGAGAACCTTCTTGATCTCGGGATTCGCAATAGCCTGTGATGCGAGAAGAAACGCAGTAAAAGCGCCTACCCATGCAACCACCTCAAAGAATTGTGCCATACCGAATGCAGCAAGGGCAAAGAACAACGGAGCTATTCTAGCTACTAGAAATACGCCCGCCTTGACCATTGTAGCAGCGTGAATTAGCGCCGAAACAGAAGCTGGACCTGTCATAGCTTCGAGTAGCCATTCATTCAACGGAAATTGTGCAGACTTGCCTATTGCACCACCAAATAGTAATATCGCAGCAGGCACAAGGAGGTGCTGATGCGCCATCTGCACTGCCCATGCCTGATTTTGGAGCAACTCCTTAAAGCCAAATGTTCCTGAATACATGAAAATCAAGAACATACCTGCAAGCATCATGGTGTCTCCTGCTTTTGTCATCAAGAATGCTTTCACCCCAGCGTGAGAAGGGGAAGCCCACATTGCAATTCCTCCCGCTCGGTGGCCTTCTCTTCCAACAAAGTCCTTTTTCTTGTCATCGTACCAAAAGCCTACAAGAGCATATGATGCAAGACCCACCCCTTCCCAACCAAAAAAGAGCATCAGCAGATTATCTGATAAAACGACCAGCTGCATAGACCCAATAAAGAAGAGCATAAAAAACCAGTATCTTGTAAGGTCTCTTTCACCGTGCATATACCCTGTGGAATACACAAAGATCAAAAATGAGATCCAGGCCACAAGATTGGCCATAATTACCGACAACGGATCGGCCAGTACACCTGCCTTGATGTTCAAAACTGAGATCCAATTTACCTGGCTATGTACTTCGCTGCCAGAGAACGCTAACGGAATTAAGGTTGTAGCTGAGACTGCACTGGCAAGAGCAAGACCAACAGCAGTATAATCTCTTATCCTGATGCCAGCACGAGCAACTCCCGCAATTATAGCTGCGCCAATGAAAGGAAAAATCCACACTAGCCAAACATTTACCGCGATCCCTCCGAAACCTGTTATTTCAACCATTTTTTAAACCCACCATCTGTTCTGATTTCATTTCTAGGTAACTGGTGGATCCGCCACCGTTGTTACTTCTTCCTGCTGCAACAGAATTGAACACTGTGTTGCTGCTCAGTCCATAACCAGACTTGAAGACCATATTCTTTGCGACCGGAACTGCATGGCCAGACCCTCCTGGCGGTGGCAGTGGAACTATTCCCTGTGAGTTATGGAACTGTGGCAGTGGAACTACTCCCGGTGTGTTATGAAACATTCCTTGGACGTATGTTGTGATAGGGGTAAGCAATGGAGCCGGGTAGACTCCGATAATAAGTGTCACTCCAGCTAGGACGGCCATTGTTATTGTAATATACCTTCCAGAGTCTCGCACATTAACCAATTCTTTCGGAATCTTGCCGAAGAAGATACGCTTGTACATCCAGAGTAAATAAGCAGAAGACAAAACCGTTGTCAATATACCAAATCCAAACAATGCAATTCTAAGCGAATTTGCGTCGTGAACGCCCGTCTGCAAGACACCGTTGAAAAGGATCCATTCAGACATAAATCCGCTTGTAGGAGGAATACCAAAAAGTGTAAGCACACCAATCATTGCCACAACCGCGGTGTACGGCATCTTCCCGGCGAGGCCGCCTAGCTTTGACATGCTAGTAGTGCCAGTCTGCAGGCTGATTGACCCAGCCATCATGAAGAGGATTGCCTTACCAAGACCGCTTGTTACATACAGTAGCGTTACTCCCGTGACTCCAAGAACGCTCGCCGAACCAATACCAAATAAAATGTAACCCATATTGCTCATAGTTGAGTATGCAAGCACTTTTCTGATATCGTCTTGCATGAGTGCCATCGCCCCACCATAGATCATGGTGGCAAGTCCCCAGATGTTAACATAAAGACTGTATTGGGCATAGTTTCCACCCAAGAGATCCAACCATATTCGCAGAAAACCGTACGTTGCAATGCCGACTAACATGATTGCGACTGGAGTAGGTGAGCCTGCTTGAGAGGACGGAATCCACGGGTGTAGAAGAAACCCACCTAGTTTTACGCCCAGTCCCATTACAACAGCAAAAATTATGATCGGCATCCATTGGACAGGAATTTGTGACTCATGAGCTCTGACTGTACTATAATCAAAACCTCCTGCAAAGAAACCAATTGCTAACAAACCAAGCAACAACACGACCGAGCCCACGTGAGTCCAGAAAAAGAACATCAGAGCGGTTCTATGTCTCGAACCATAACCATAAAACGCTATAAGAAAGAATGGCACAAGAAGGACTAATTCAAAGAACACATAGAATTCAATCAAGTTGGTTGCAAGGATCATGGCAAGTGTTCCCATTGCAAATACCATATATAGTGCAAAGTAAAGTCCGAGTTGCGAGTCCACATAGCGCTGTATTTCAGGCGTTGTCGTTGTTGTTAAGGGCCCACTCCCGATGTTAGAAACGCCAGTATCCTTTCGCTTTTCCTCATCTGTCACATAAGCTGGGACGCCACCTACCGATGTGATTTGCGTAATATCCCCACCTCCAAAACGAATACGGGCTTCATTAACTATTCTGCGATTCATATACGTCTTTGAATACATTATAAGAACTGTGAACCATATGTAGTTGATAATTGCAAATGGAAGACTAAGACCATCAAGTCTAAGGCCAAAATTTCCAAATTGTCCCCAAGGATAACTTTCGATATATACGGAGTGTCCTCCGTTCAACATGGACGCAGGAACAAAGAGCAGGCCGGTTGAAATGATCAAAACGCCAAAAGAAAACCATGTTACCGCATTTAGTCCAGCGATTCTACTTAGAAAATAGGCTACTGGCGACAATATAAGAGGCATAAAGGTCGCTGCTAAGAGGTAATACGACTCTGCCATCCTCTTTATACCTAGCCCCTCATACTCCTGAATTCTTCAACATCGATCTCTTTGTATAGCCTATAAGCGATGATAATGATGCCCAGCCCCACTGCTACTTCTGCTGCAGCAATGGCAATAGAAAAAAGGGCAAACATTTGACCCTGCGCATTATGTAAATTTCTTGAGAAAGCAATCAAATTTAGATTGGCCGCATTTGCGATAATTTCTATCGAAAATATCATGCGTATGGCATTACGCTTGACTACCAGGCCATATATACCAATTGCAAAAAGGATAACAGCAACAATAACAAAATCAATTAACTCGTTCATTTTTTTGCTCTATATCCTCCCTGCGTGCCAACGCTAGCGCACCAATTACCGATGCAGCTAACGTAAGTCCTAATAGTATTAGAACCGGAGCGTAATAAGTGACCATTTGCCTACCAATCGCAGGGATATCAATCGTAGGAATATTAAATTTCGTAAATGCCGGATTGCCAAGACCTGACGCTAAAAGTATAGAACCTATGCCTCCAATGAAAATCAGCAGCAGTATGATCCCCGCGACTTTTCTTCCTAGATCCTCCTTTCTTGAAAAAAGTGCTTGGGTTCGCACAAGCATAACTGTAAATATAACTAGTACTGCCACCGCTCCAACATATACCGTGATCTGGAACATCGCAACAAACGGTGAATCTAAAAGCAGAAAAAAGCCGGCAATTCCCATCATAGATACTGCAAGTGCAATTGCGCCGTACACAAGCTCCCGTGTTTCAAGAGCAACTATTGCCGAACCTATAGTCAGAACTGCGACGCCAATAAATAAAGCATCAGTCATGAACTGAAACACCACGATCGTGAAATTTTACATCGGCATCATCGCTGTATTTCGGCGTTAACGCTAATTGTGCTAGAGTGTAAATCAACATTTCCTTTGTTAGACCCGCTGGTATTGTTGTATGTGTTTTTGAATTTGATGGTAAAGAAGAAGAAGATGGAGATCTCAATGGACTGATAACGAACCTCCTGGTCCTAATATACCTGCGTAAATCAATGCTAGTGCGACGAACATATTTACGAAGGCCAAGACTATCAACTTATACCAGCCTGTGTGCAGTAATATATCTATTCTAATTCTCGGGTTGATACCGCGTGGAAGTATCATCAACATGATTATTACGATCGTCTTTAGTAGGAACCAAAAGATAGCATTTACTGTGACGTGGTTGTAAAATCCCTGGAGCGTCAACATTTTCTCTAGTGTGGGAGCAGAATTGATAGTAGGAGGTCCTAATTGAGTAGGGAAGAGAAGGGGCCCAGACCACCCGCCAAGGAATAATATCACAAACAGAGCAGCTAATGCGTATACTTTAAGATAAGATCCCAACTGAATCAAACCGTAAATCATACCTGACGTTTCGGTTAACCAGCCTGCAACTATCTCGCTTTCTGCTTCAGGGAGATCAAAAGGGACTCTTTCCAGTTCGGCAAGGGAAGAGATAAAAAAAACAAATGCGCTAATTGGAAGAAACAAAATAAACCAAAACGGGTGTTGTGATTTTGCAATATCCGTGAGATTAAGCGAGCCAGCCAAAATAACGACCGATAGCGCAGAAAGAATGAAAGGGATTTCGAAAGCTACCATTTGATGTAACGCACGTAGACCACCGATGAATGGATATTTACTGTTGCTAGCCCACGAGAACAGCAAAGCAATTAACGGAAAGAATCCTAGTATCGCGAACACAGCGATTAGTCCAACGTTTGTATTCGAAACCACCCAACCAGGAGCTACAGGGATCAATGCCGTCACTGCCGCTGCGGTTGCCACAAATGCGATGGGAGCTGCCCAGAATATTGGCTTGTCTGCTCCTGATGGGATAAGGATCTCTTTGGAGATCACCTTTAACCCGTCAGCCGCTAGTTGGAGTATTCCTTCACCCACGCCCCACACTCCAGCATATAATGGACCTACCCTTAACTGCATTTTAGCCAAAAATTTCCGCTCAACAAATATTGTGGCCGCTGCAATGATTGCAGCAAATACAAAGCCAGGAAATACTATGACCTTAAAAGGTGTAGTGTGAATCAAAAACTTTATGATAGGTAGGGTTCGAGTCGGATCCACAACCATCGATAGAAAAAGATACGGTGTTAACACTTCTCCGTTTACAGGTGGAAGAGGTAGATAGAATAGTACTATAAACGTCAGAGGAAGAATTACGAGTGTAAGTGCAACAATAACAACAAGTATTATCCATATAATGCTTGCAAGAAAGTTGCCAAATCGAAAGTCTTTTGGAACTGTGGCCATGAGATCATCTATCTGCCTCCACAGGCCAATAATTCAGGGCCCAATAGATAACCGGCATGTCTCCCATTTTTGCACCGACTAACAAATGAGGTAAAGCGAGCATATTCCTAAATGAACCCACAGATATCTTAACCCTATAAGGTTTTGGGCTGCCGTCACTTATGATATAATAGCCAAGAGCTCCCCTCCCAGATTCTACTCTCCTGTAAGCTTCGCCGGGTGGGCCTCTAGGATTCGACTGAAGCTTTGCTCTAACTTCACCGGAATCAGGCATTTTGTCAAGCAACTGTCTCAAGATGTGACACGATTCTCTCATATCTAAGAACGGTACATAAGCTCTCGCAAAGGAATCAGCAGTTTTCATATACTGAACCTTAAAGTCAATCTCATTGTAGACGTCATAGGGTTCTGCTTTTCGTATATCGTAAGGAACACCAGAGGCACGGAGGACGGAGCCGGTCACACCAAGCTTTATGGCATCTTCCTTCGTCAGGATTCCAACACCTTCAGTTCTTTGTCTCACAAGCGGATTATTGTAGAAAATATCTTCATATTCTTTTAGTCTTTTTTCGTAATAAGTTATCTGCCTAAGACATCTATCTTTGAATCCGTTAGGTATATCGTTTCGTACACCTCCGGGGATATTAAAAGCGTGGGTCACTCGCGCACCACTCAAAGCCTCTAGGAGATCTATGAATAGCTCTCGGTCACCTGTTGGCCACATAAACATCGTCGAATGTCCTAGGAAGATCCCATATATCGCCAGCCAGTATAACGTATAAATCTGACGGTTTATCTCCGAGGCGATTGCTCTAATGAATTGGCCTCTTCTAGGGACTTCGATTCCTGTCAGTTCTTCGACTGCCAGACTGTAGGAATATGTAATATTAGTCGAGTCGTGAATAACTGGTCGCTCGAGGTGAGGAATATTCTGAATGAAATTTCGATATTCTGTCATCTTCTCCTCTCCACGATGTACGTAGCCTGGATCCGGGTCGCAGTGAACTATATAATCGCCATCGACTTTCACTACAAATCTGAAGTGTCCAGATCCTGGATGTTGAGGTCCTACGCTTAGAGTCATCAATCTGTCGTCATCTGACTCTTTTACGATCTGCATTCCTAGCTTCTGGGATTCATTAATTCGCTCTTCTAGATCTGCCATACTTCTACTACTATCTTCCTTTTATTCTAAATTCCTTTCTCAAAGGAGGAATGTCAGCCCAGTCTTCAGGTAGAAGGAAGCGCTCATTACGAGGATGTCCTTCAAAATAAACCCCAAGCATTTCGAAGGTCTCTCGTTCATGGTATTCCACACTCTTGTAAACATTAGTTAGTGTAGGGAGCCGGGCATCATCGCGGTTTGTTCGCGTCGCGAGAGAGAGAACATGGCCAGCTAAATCATCTCTCGAATACGAGCCCAGATGGTAGATCACTTCGATTTGATTTTCCTTAGGGTAATCTGTCCCTGCAACAGATTCGGCATGATCAAATCCGAATTTATCACGCAGAAAATTTGCAACTTTTATAATGTTGGGCGGTTCTACTGCGATTTTGATGCGAAGGGGTTTGATGAAAATTACCAGAACCATTTGCCCGAAATTAGCTGATATCTCATTTGCAATTCCCTTCTCAAATGCTGGCGGTTCTGACTCTTTTGTACGCAAGGTTGTTGTAGACGACCCTGAGGAACTGACCATTCTGACAGTAGGCGTACTGGAGGAGGATAAAGATTTTGATACCATAACAGGATGTTGTCTTGAATTGGGTGGAACGAGCATAGATGTCTCCGTACCTCTTTTGGGCTCAACATTAATGATGTTATAAGTATTATTGCTATTGTTGCCTTGATCAGCTTGTGAGCTCATACTACCTAATCTTTGACACCTTGATTTTTTCTTGTAGCAACATGGTTCCTTGGATCAAAGTTTCAGGTCGAGGCGGACATCCAGGCACATAAACATCAACAGGTATAATCCCGTCCACCCCTGGAAGTACATTATACGAATCAACATATAGGCCACCCGTGATTGCGCATGCACCCATCGCAATTACATACTTGGGATCTGGCATTTGATCATAGACCATTCTTAATCGTGGAGCCATTTTTCTGGTAACCGTTCCCTGCACAACGATCAGGTCGCACTGCCTCAATGAACCAAAGGCCTCGATAATTCCAAACCTCTCAACATCATATCTTGGACCTGATGCCGCTCCAAATTCTACACTGCAACAGGCAGTTTCAAGATGTACAGGCCACAAAGACCATATTCTTCCCCAATTGATAGCGTAGCCCAATGGCTTGTCCAGAGCTTTAATTAATGTGTCGCCTAGCTTGCCCACCAATATGTTGAAGTGAGTGGGGTTTATCAAATCCCTGAACATTGCAATGCCTCATCCACTTCTTCGGTTCTTAGCTATTTAATACTTCTTAATAATTTTATTGCGCTTACCATATGCCTTTCTTCCCAGACAAGTACAATGCATAACCCATCGCAGAGAACATTACTCCCAAGAATGCCATAATAGGGAGAGTCGCAACTCTAGGAATAGAAAACAATGAGACGCCCCACAGGTAAAGGAAAATTGCCATTACATCAAATACGACAAACATTAGTATATATGCATAGTACTGCATCATAAAATGAGAACGACCCTCACCGACTGGAACCTGACCACACTCCACGGGTAAGAATTTGACCGGATTATACCTTCGCCGAGGAGAAATCAATCGTGACAAAACCAAGGATATGCCTCCCGCGAATACGCCAAAACCAAGCATATACATGATGGGTGTAAACTGTGTAACGGTCTCACCAGGCAAGGCATGTGTTGCTGATTGCTGAAAGATATAAAAGTTTTGCCTCAAGATCTCATGACTAGTCCTAGCAATTGTCGAGTGGCGAGTTTAGGATGATTTAGCGCAAGTTTCATAAGCTTGCTAAGGTTAAACTTTGCTTTGATAAAGTCGACAAATTCATCGACAGACATTTCTCTAAGAATATCGATCTCTCTATTCCATTCTTCATCTGAAAGACCAATCCATCTCTTCTGAACTCTGAGAGCCGAGGAGATCATAGCTTGGCTCTTGGCCCTCCAGATTTTTTCATACTCTGCAAGTCCTGCTTTGCTACAATTTCCTGACATGCATTTCATCGCAATATTGCCAGCTAACCTCCCATATTCTATAGCATACCGAATACCTTCTAACACTAAAGGGTTGGACTGACCTGCACTATCCCCAACAAGTAATAATCTATCATAGACGATGGGTGTTCTTGGACCTTCGTTCGGGATAAATCCGTAATGGAGCTCAATTGGCTGGATTTTTCCTATTTCATTTAATGGACGTAGCTTTTTCTCCATGATATAGTTTAATTTTTTCAGAGGATCCGAATAAGATTCTGGTCTGCCGACTCCAACTCCGATACGTGCTTTATTTTTAGAAACCGGGAAAATCCAAGCGTAACCTGCATCCGAATACTCTTTACCAACCATTAACACCCACGTTTCGTGGTCTAGATTTTCACAGTAGCATTCATATTCAGCCCCAATTCCATATCTTTTCCATTCATTAACTATCCCCAAGCAGCGGGCAATAGAAGAACTAAAACCACTCGCATCGATAACTGCCTTACAGTCTATTACAGTGTCGCCTCTTGGAGTTTTCGCTTTTAATCCACAGATTCGCCGATCTTCATGAGTAGTAACAACATTGGTTACCCTGCTCCTGACCATAATTTCTGCCCCAGCCTCAGCTGCCAACATTGCTAAATGCTGATAAGTACTTCGCACATTCAAGACACAGGCTCTGGGTGTGACACCTCTAATGGTAACCTCGTTGGAACTCGATAAGAATGAATAATTTTTTATAGGATTATAGTGCTCACTCTTAATGCCCAGTCTTTCAATCTCATCTATCCATGTGACGCCACTCGTTCGGATGCTATGTCCAATAGATTCGTCTTTTTCTAATAAAATTACGTTCCCCCCGGCTTTTGCAGCTGCATATGCCGCAGAGAGACCAGCGGGGCCTCCACCTACAACAGCTATATCATAGGTTGTCATTCTAATCGATTGTCAGGATACATCTGACAAGTCTCAAATATATAATCCCGCTGATCCCATAATTTGTTACAACAGCTGCAATCAGTAGTTGACGAGAAGAATCATGGCTAACTATGATTTATTCGAGACACCTACAGAACTCGAATTACGTTTTGCTAGCAGTGAAAGATATATTGTTGAATCGAATGTAAGGCATGATAGAGTCTGCTATAGACTTTGTTTCTTTGGAAACACCTGTAAGATTTTCTAATGCGTCAAAAATATTGCCAGCCACCATCAATTCTTTGATAGGACAAAGAATATTTCCGTTCTTAACATAAAAGCCCCCTTTCACAACACCTGAGAAATCTCCATCTACAGGATTTACTGTTCCAGAGAAGCGATTTAATATGATTCCTTTTCGAATTTCAGAAATTAAAGTTTCTAACTTGGAGTTGCCTGCGCTGACAATCATGTTCGTAGTGGATACTGCAGGTGGATAATTAGGAGAACCTCCTGCGTTTCCGGTGCTCTTTATGCCATCTTTATTGGCTGTGTATGTATTATATATGAATCCCTTCAATATTCCCTTGTGTATGATTACATTTTTTTGATGAGCAACTCCCTCTCTATCAAAGCTGGACGCGGCTAAGGCACCGACATTGGTAGCATCGTCTTCTAGACTCAACAAATCAGTTGAAACGGGGTTGTTAATGTCTTTAAACTTGCTGGCTTGTTTCTGAACGTTATTGGAGTTAATCGAATGTCCAACCACCTCTTGGACTAATTCCGTAGATGCAGAAGGACTCAGGATCAATTCGCCCTTGAAACTATCCATATTTAAAGATCCGAGATAACTTATAACAGCTTCGGCAAATTCATGAGCGGTGGAGATTACATCAATATTTTTTACAAGGTGAGAGCTCCCACTTTGAACATCAAAATTAGAGACCTGATCGTCGGTTACCGCCATTCCCATAAGAGACCAGGAAAATAAACTGATATTTTCTATTACGTTTATTCCACAGGAATTCAACACCATATGTGTTAGGAGAGAACTAGCAAAGTTACCACTGTCTATACTTACTCTGTTGTCATATGAAGTTGCTGTCAGCAGCATATCCTTGGCCATTCTAACATTGTCAGATGGCTCAAAACCCAGGGCATCTTTGTCATAGATTTCCTTTAAGAGGTTGATTTTCGCCATCTTAGATGGGATTGAATTGGAGTTATCTGCAGGACTAACTTTGGCAAGTTTAATTGCCATTATGACTGACCGAATAATCTGTTCCTTTTCAAATACATTAACAGACGAAAAACCCTGTGAGCTTCCTACTAGTACTCTTATTCCTAAACTGCTAATTTCATGTAACTTTGATTGTTTCAGGTCATTATTTTCAATGATTACCTCAGACTCTTTGCTATTAACTCCGTATACCTCTACATCAGAAGCTCCATTTTTCATAGCTTCCTTTACTGCGGTACTACATGCGTCAACCAGAGATAACGAATTGTTCATTGTAAACCTCCTACGGTTGCAATACATCTGATGTGCGGCCCACCACCATCTACCTTCATCGGCTGAATTTTCCCACAATATCCCGTTCCCATATCGTAAGCGAAATCCTTGCCTACCATATCCACAGATCGTAATACTTCAAAAGCACTTCCGGAAACACTCGCCCCTTTCATGAGCTCTTTAATTTCGCCTTTTTCGATCAGATATGCCTCTTGAAAGGCGAACATGAATTCGCCATTTGCATCAGCCTGTCCGTTTTTAGCTCCCCTTAGCAAATATCCATGTTTTGTTTCCTTAATCATGTCATCAACAATGTCACGTTTGGGTTCAAGGAAAGTATTCCTCATTCTAATAAGCGGTTCGTCGCCATACTCATAGGCACGTGCGTTTCCAGTTGGCTTTGTATCAAATATAAAAGCGCTCTCACGGTTGTGTAAGAATGATCGTAGACATCCGTTTTCTATGATTAGAGTGTTTCCCGCCCTAACTCCTTCATCATCTACTGCTATGGTGCCGGCTCCGTTTGGAAAAGTCTTTGATTCTCCACTATCTATCAAAGTAACCAAATCGCTTGCAACTTGTTCTCCTATCTTATCCTTCACAACTGAACCTGAGAAAACGAAGTCTGCTTCCACCATGTGACCGATAGCTTCATGGGCTATCAAGCCTACCATCCCTGGATCCAAAATGATAGTTGCGCTCTCGCCAGGCATATGGTACTTTGCTTGAAGTAATTTTACTGCTTTCTCAGACGCTAAAATGGCATAATCCAGAGGATCATGTTTAGTGAATAGGTCATCCCATCCACCTGTTACTCCTATCCCTTCAGAGGTAGTTGCAGTTTCGTTTCCTTCGGCTGCGATTGTCGTTACGGTAAACTCTGGCTTCGAATCGTACAATTGTACTTCGGCGCCATCTGTATTGACTATGATTTTATGGTCCAAAATTTCTCGATAGATGCAAGACGCCGATTTTATTTTTTCGGAATAATTTCGAGCCGCCCGTTCTGTATCTCTTGTAATTTTTAATTTTTGTTCAATATCAATGTTCTCGAGATTTCCATTTACCTTCGCTTTCAAGTGACCTTTAGCCATCTGTTTCGCTTCGGCAAGTCCCTTTACCTTTTTTTTCTTGCTTCCTGATAATAATTTTGCAATGGATATAGCGTCGTATAGGGCATTTTTCAATGCAACCGTTGAAATGTTACTAGTGCTACTAAAACCCCAACAACCGTCTACTAAAACTCGAATCCCGCAGCCTGAATTTGAAACGTTACGTATCAGTTCAATTTCTCCATTGCTGAAATTCACCTCGTTAATTATTCGACATTGATAACGTGTTTCTGCGTATTTTGTACCACTACTCTTTGAAATTAGAGAATATAATTCGTCGAATATAGTTTCATCTCGATTCATTTCCATGGTTTCAACCTGCATATGCTGCTGAAAGACATTATATCTTAACGTTAAGATAATTGTTGTTTGGGCCTAGCGAACTCTTGCGTTGTAAAAAATTATCTAGCAAGCGATTGTAGTATAGTAATTCATCCTTAATTCAACTCTTGGCGGAACGAGATAAGAGATAATACCATCAATTACGACAACGGAATCGCAAGAAGTTTAGAGCAACAGAAAAGTCGATTAAGGGATTATGACAAACCGCACCTTGATCGCAGGAGAATCGAAATTCAGTCCATAAATCGGATCGCATTCGATCAAAGTTCTAGTCACATCTCCTCAGTATTACAATCTAAAAATATGGAGATAATGGTTATGGTTATCATAATTAATCATAATTAAGATTATCAAAATAGTTAAATTGTCACTATGAATCTAAAAGAATTGGAAAACAATTAGTGGATCTGTTCTTTGATCAGGGAATCTTCGAAGGCATTTTAGAGAGAATCCTTCTTAGATGCAGCAATGCAATAGTATTTGAAAAATTTCTGTTGTGCCATCGTCGTAGTAGTTATGATAAAAAATTTCCTAGACTAAAACATTTTCGACATAAAATTTAATTACAACAAAATATCGAAAGTTGTTGTGAATTCAAAAACAAACGTTGCTTTAGGTGTTGTAGGTGTTGCAGCAGTGTTATTGCTTGTTACAGCTCCGATAATGGCAAACCATCAAACATTTGGAGTCCCATATAATGGGTACCCATCTAAGGGGTACTATAACCACGGAGTATATTCCAAACACCGTTACTACAGTCACGGGCATTGGTATGAGGAGCTATTGTTGAACGAGACTAGCTAGCATCGGACTGCGAGAATTTACTACTATTGTTCAGAGTTTCCCGAAATTGATTTTTGTGCTGTGCTCAACATTCACTAAAACAGGTCGATTAATAAATTTCGTAAACATGACGTATTGCAAAATGGATCTGCATCTCAACTGATAATCCGACAAAATGCGGCATTAGTGGATAAAGACAACCAATCCACTACAAGATAGGATATATGAATTAAAAACCAAATCAAGAATTTTCAGTTGTAGTGTTTATTACTCCTGAACTACGTACAATACAGTAGCAGGATTAGCAATTGCTAATCCACAATTTTCGCAGACGTACTTCATTTTATCCCAACCATAAAATTTTATCATTGTGTCAGAACAATCTGGGCAATCCAATGATTCTTGTAGTTGATTATCTGTAGTTATGACAACTGCTTCGGATTCTTCTAAGGCTAGAACGTCTTGTGCTAATACAGCTTGTCTCATTTTTTTGTCTTCTTTTTATATCGCCAACAATATATATAACACATATCACATGAGTTATATTACAATTAATACTTTGCTGAACATAACGATATAATGAATTCACTTCAGATACGTCTTGTTCAAAACAGAGATCTATGGAAGAATAGATAGTCAGATAGATTCTATTCACTTAAGCAGGTATGTACTCAAGTCTAATAATATTAGGCAGATGTTCACGTGGACATTGGATTGTAAATACCTTAATGCTATATTCTTGCACTCAGTGCCGCTAATCCATTTTCGTATCAATATTTAGCTTAATGGTTTCTTATCGATGCTATAATCACTTAGACCGACCAAAACTTTTTCTTGAATAAGAATGGAGTCTCCATAAATAGTTGAGCAGGTTATACAATAAATCCAGTAATTGCCATTTTACAAAAGTTCTCACTGCTGAATTCTAGAAGCTTTCCAGATAGTTGCCAGATAAGATAGGAGTAAAAAGAATAATTTTAGTGACAGGATCAGCTGGAATAGGGAGTAACGTATTGAAGCAGCTCTGACAGTTGACAATGTTCACGCAATTAGAATTTTAGAGAGTAGGATATTTGAGAACCCCTTTTGGGATACTCAATCCTCCAAAATAAAAATTGGAGGATGAAGATTTTGAGTTATTTTCACTACTCTACCTTGATCGCTTTACCCTTTGGTCTTGAATTTTCTTTGAGTTTGATTTTGAGTTCCAATATTCCATTAATGAAGACTGCTTTTGTAGAAGATTCATCCAAGTTAATGTCTATTGGTATGTCTGCATGGTATTTCTTGCCCCCTTTCTCTGCGTGCAACGTAACGTAATGACCAGTAACGTTGACGTTGATATTCTCCTTGTCAACGCCGGGCATCTCCGCTGTAATTGTTAACGTATTTTGTTTTTTGTTTAGTACATTATCTACCAGTGGCTGTCTGATGCTATTTTGTTCTACAAGACCTTTAGCTCCAGGCCTGACATTGCCGAATTCGTTTATTTTTGGTCTACCATCAGGACCTATTGTTACCTGATAGCCATAATAATACGGAAAGTCTCCTGAATTAATGCCACTAGATGCAATGTCTCGTATAATCCTAAACATACCGTTCAGCATATGCTCCGCTTCTGCAAATTCTCTATCCATCTCTTCGAACATGCTGCGACCAATCCGTGGATTTCTCCAAATATCTAATCCCATGTTTGTAATCACCTAACATTATGTAAGCATCATTACTATATATATATTTTGTTACATTCAGAATACTTTAATACAATATAATGTATATTATTACATAGATGTTTACTAGAGCTGTGTCTGTCCCACAGGCTATAAAGGAAATACTATCATTCAATAATCTATATCGTCAAGCGCTTCCATCCGGAATTGCTAACTATACTGCTTCGGCACAAAAAATAAAGCCTGATGTTGAAAAGCTTACTGCTTCCGATGTGAATGTAGGGACTATAGTTGTGGCGATCAAAAGGCTTGTTGATAGGTTACAGGAGGAAGAAGAAATCCAAAACGAATCTGATCTGAAGCATATTTTGCCTATTATTGAGGGTGCTAGAATGCCATTAACTGGCAGTGTGATTGATATTGATTTTAATGAATCAAAATTTGACCAGCTATCAGATATATTTAATGAACTATTTGAAAAAGAAATCAGTCATAATTACAATGTATTCCAATCAGGTAGACAAATTCGACTTCTAACTGAGGACATCAAAGAAATTCGAAATATTGTTGTATCTGGTTCTAAAAAATTTGATGGTATCATAAAAGGTGGCTTATCAAAGATCACCATTACAATCCCACCTATTCTGGATGAAGGCGATAACGACAATAAATAGTATAGATTTATCTCATCAGTATCAGACATCATTTATAATAGTCGTATTAAGGTTCAAGATGCGTTCTTTACCCCAAGGGAGATAGTTCTCGTTTTAAACGATGAAGACGCCCTCAAGGCTTATGAATTATTAAAGCCAACGATTACCAGATAATCCAACGGAATAACGACGTGCTTCAAGTCATACGAAGTGCTTCCCGGTTTCTGCCTCTTAGTCCTCGCGCGAATACAGCATAAATACTACACGATATTATTGTCACCCGTGCAATCCATTGTGCATATCACAGGCAAGACAACTATGAACCAGCCTTATACAACCAGGTTCAAACTCACGTTAGTTTCTCTCCACTACGTTGTCTATATTCAAGGTACGACTCAGTTATGGTTGATAACTGTCTTTCAATGTTCGGTTCCTGAACAAATTAACTATACCTTTTTCATACAGCTAATCATAATTAATTAATTAATTATAGAAGTCAGCTCTGCGTGACGGGCATTATTGAAATTTAAGTCTATGATGTTTCAAAGACAATTATAGGCTTGGTCTAATAGATGAAGTTAAAAGTCAGGCAATTTTTTAATGCAATAGCAAGGTAGGAACTGCAAGGTTTTTTATCATCTTTGCTTGTAATAATGGAATGTATAATAAAGTGAGTAAGGCAAAATGACGAGGCTAGAGCAAGGAGACTGGGCGCCAGATTTTGATTTAACAGATTTAGATGGCAACAATATTAAACTGTCAGATTTCCTGGGCAGGAAGAATGTTGTAGTGTACTTTTATCCCAAGGACTTTACTCCTGGATGTACCGTCGAAGCGACTGAATTTACAAGAGACTATACTAGGTTCAAGGATGGTGATATTGAAATTATAGGCATCAGCCCGGATAGTACCCAGTCGCATCTCAAATTTAGAGAGAAAATGAAAATTCCATATCTACTAGCCACTGACACTCAGAACGAAATTTCAAAAAAGTATGCAGTCTATGGTCCCAAGAGTTTTATGGGTAAGGAGTATTTTGGAGTAAGTAGATCAACATTTTTGGTCAACAAGGAGGGGATAATCATCAGAATATTTTCGAAGGTTAAACCGGCTGGGCACAGCGAAGAGGTATTTCAAGCCTTCAAGTGATGAGCATATACTCAACCACCGCACTACTTATCAAGTGTGATATGTACGATAGCTTCTGGAACGAGTGATTATTCCCTTTACCCAGATTCCTACTAATTACCTGAGTATGAGTAGGTAGATAATTGAATTGGATAGATATTTCACTTTCTATGTGGTTTGTAAGAGAATTCTAGTATCCCAGCTCGTTATTCAGTAGCGAGTGCGGGAGATGGGATTTGAACCCACGAACCCCTGAGGGATAAGAGCCTCAGTCTTACGCCTTTGGCCAAGCTGGGCGACTCCCGCTTTTTATTAAAAGGGGTTTCGAGCACTAATTTGAATATTAGGTTTTTGAGGATTCTACTTTATCAATGCCGAAAACTACTTCTACCAACACTAGTAAGCAAAATGGAACAGAACTGAAGCACAGTATGTTTTTGTTATGATATTCCCGGGCACTAGAATTGCATTTGAGGAAAATGGTTTTTATAACACATTGAATATTCTGTTTGCTGATTGCGATGCTAGTGCCTGTGAGATGTTTCACCTGTGGGAAATTAGTTGGAGATAAATACCTAGAGTATACTAACAGAGTAAAAGCAGGTGAAGATCCAGCAAAGGTAAGCGATTCATTGAATATAAAGCGATATTGCTGTAGAAGGATGTTGGTCTCCACAGTGGAGACAATATATCAGGTAATACCCTATTACGAAGCCCTCAGACGTAGGATGTCTGAGATTCAGTCAGAAACCGAATGAATAGATCTAATGCCTTCAATAACCGGGATTAAGAGCAGAATCGTCTTCGACAGTAGAGGGGCTAAAACCATCGAAATTGATGTCATAACAGATGAAAAATTCTCTGGCAGAGCTTGTGCGCCATCAGGAGCAAGTGTGGGAAAACATGAAGCTCAGAGTTTCCCAAGAAACAGTCCTGAAAAGGCTTTGGACGTTTGGAAAGCCAACGAAATAAAATTCATAGGATTGGACGCCGAAGACCTAAAGGCAATTTTCGACGGCCTTAGATCAATTGACGATACGGAGACTTATTCGTTGGTTGGTGCTGCAGTTGCTTATGCTCTTAGCCTAGCATCAGTCGAATCTGCATCAAAGGCACTGGACACGCCAATGTTCACATTACTAAAACCACACAAGCCATATCGGTTTCCCTTTCCATTAGGTAATATTCTCGGAGGTGGTGCGCACGCAGGTCCAGGTACTCCTGACATACAAGAAATTCTTGCTTGTCCTGTGGGAGCAAGGAATGTAAGTGAAGCCTTGGAAATGAATTTCAGAGTTCACACGGAAGTGCGCAAAGTCATACAGGCCAATGACGAAGATTTTACTTACGGTCGTGGAGATGAAGGTGGATGGGCACCCAAAGCAGACAATGATCAGGCATTGGAGATTGCAGAGCGCGCTGTGAAAAACTGCGGTTTTAAAATCGGTGACGACATGTCGCTTGGGATTGATTTCGCAAGCTCATCATTTTGGGATGCGAAAGAACAGGTGTATAATTACAAAAGACAGAAGATAATCCGTGACATGTACAAACAAATAGACTATGTCAATCATTTGATAAAGAATTACAAGCTCATCTATGTGGAGGATCCTGTTAATGAGGAAGACTTCGAAGGTGCAGCAATTATTACGAAAGATAACAAGCAATGCCTTGTTACAGGAGATGATATGTTAGTTACCAACATTATGCGTGCTAAGATGGCAGCAGGGTATAAAGCCTGTAGTGGAGCAATTTTAAAGGTCAACCAAGCAGGAAGCCTTTATGATGCCATGAATTTTGCTCAAGAATGTACCGCAAATGGCATTAAACTTATAACGTCACACAGATCAGGAGAATCAATCGATTCTCATCTGGCTCACATAGGAATTGCGACGGACTCAAAAATGTTGAAAGCTGGCATCGTTGGAGGTGAACGTGTAGCAAAACTAAACGAACTTCTAAGATTAACAGAGTATGATTTAATAGATGGCATGGCTGTCCTTAACTAAAATGAGTGACGAGGTAGAGAATTCCAAGGCGCCAACTATGGGTGTCGACTCGCCCAGTGTTGTGGGACCCAATAATAGCGATAATGGTGGTGATAGTACTCACTCTGAAAATAATCATAGCAATATCGCCTCGGCGAAACCAAACTCTGAGGGACAGGAAGTGGATAGACAAGACGGAGATAATTTGGAAAAAATGATCCTTTCTACTGGTATTCGTGTGGGTACGCCAGTCAAGACTAAATATATGACACCGTTTATCGTTCGAGCAAATCCAGAAGGATT
Source organism: Candidatus Nitrosopolaris sp. (assembly GCA_049696495.1). Classification (GTDB taxonomy): domain Archaea; phylum Thermoproteota; class Nitrososphaeria; order Nitrososphaerales; family Nitrososphaeraceae; genus Nitrosopolaris. The sequence goes on along the minus strand of JBAVTY010000497.1, from coordinate 7,966 downwards.
GTACATACTTGATATCAGTAAAACACTCTCGCGAATAGATGTAGCAGCAAAATTCATTGGTCGCTCAGCGATATCTAAAGTTGCGGTTACATCTGCACGAGAATATGGCAAAACTCCTGTTGAGAAATTCTGCGAACTTACAGGCGCTACACGTATACTTGGACGATTTATGCCAGGAACATTTACAAATCCCTCTTTACCGAAATATATGGAGCCAGAAATAGTAATTGTTACCGACCCACAGGCGGATCAACAGGCAGTCATAGAATCTACCAGAGCTGGTGTTCCGGTCATAGCAATCTCAAATAGTGACAATGTAACTTCCAAGGTAGATCTAGTAATTCCTGCAAATAATAGAGGACGGAAAGCCCTCGCTACTGTTTACTGGCTTCTTGCGAGGGAGGTTTTAAAGAAGCAAGGAACGATCAAATTAGACAGCGAGATGAAGATGCCAATAGATGACTTTGAAACCAAGTTAGTCGAGGAAATTTCTTGAATAAGGGGAATAGAAGAGCCCCAGCTGTTGCGGGCATATTCTATCCCTCAGATGCCCGTGATCTTAATCAATTGATAGAACTTTCCTTTAAAGAGCAAAGTTTTGGTCCAGGTCACCTGCCACCGTCTAAAGAATTCAATCGACGGCGAATTTACGGAATTGTATCGCCACATGCAGGATATGTTTATTCTGGTGCTGTAGCAGCAAATGGATACTATGAAACATCATCAATGAATTTCGATCGGATCGTAATGATTGGCCCTAATCATTATGGAATTGGGACAGGCCTAGCAACTGTGAGGAATGGAATCTGGGAGACACCTTTAGGTCAAGTCGAAGTAGATTCCGAGCTGGCCTCAAAGATTGCTGAAAATTCAGGTATTCTTGATTTTGATGAATTAGCGCACAGTCGGGATCATTGCCTTGAGGTTCAACTTCCATTTCTCCAATATATCAAAAAAAATCAATTCAAAATAGTACCAATCATAATGATAATGCAAGACAAAGTTACGGCATCAGAAATAGGTGAGTCTATAGCCGGTTCGACTCGAAATCTTAACACATTGCTTATAGCTTCCTCGGACTTCACCCATTACGAACCAAATGATGAAGCTCATAGAAAGGATGACGAGTTGATTAAGGCAATACTATCTCTCGATATTTCCAATTTTTATACTACTTTTGAAAGACTTAACGTATCTGCCTGTGGATATGGTGCAATTGCATCAATAATGACAGCAGCTAAAGCACTTGGGGCGACCAAAGGAGAATTGCTAAGGTACGCCACAAGCGGTGATATAATGGGCGACACAAATAACGTGGTTGGATACGCATCAATTATTTTCACATGAGATTGAGGAGAAGATCTGCAATAGCCTCTGCGCCAGGAAAACTTGTCTTGTTTGGCGAACATTTTGTGGTTTATGATACTCCGGCGATATTGGCGGCTATTAACAGGCGTGTCAATGTAACTGTGCATGTGAATAATACCGATAATATCAACATTACTTCAGACCTTGGACTCGTAGGTTCGTTTAAGGATTCAAGATTTAACTTTCTGAAAGGTCACCAAGAGGCAAGAACTATTTTGGCGCCTTTGTGTGAGTGTGCAAGATTGGTTCTTTCTGAGCGAGATTGCAACCTTGGACTAGATATTGATTTAGTTTCGAACCTTCCTGAGAGTGTAGGACTCGGGTCTTCCGCAGCCTGCTGCGTAGCCATAACAGCTGCAGTAGATTCATTATTTCACGAACCGGATAGGTATTGGATAAGTGAAAAGGCGGTCGAATCTGAACGTCTAATACATAAGGACTCGTCGGGTGCGGACTGCCATATTTCAACCTTTGGAGGTTTGATGTATTTTGTAAAAAACGAGGGTTTCAAAAAGATCTATTCTAAGAAGCAATTGTCATTAGGGTTAATAAATACAGGAAGAAAGCACTTGACTGGAAATTTGGTGTCATCTGTTAAAAAATTCAAGGAAACTAATATAGCCTCATTTAAGGTCTTGACGTTATTTTCGGAAATTATTTGTCAGAAAGCCTTTGCTGCAATCAACGAAGGTGATGAAAAAACGCTGGGGAATTTAATGAACCAGAACCATGTATTACTCCAAGAGATCGGTGTTTCAGATAAGAAAATCGATGAATTGGTTGGTATATGTTTGACAAAGGGGGCATGGGGGGCTAAACTAACTGGAGCAGGAGGTGGTGGAAGTATTATTGTATCAATTCCTCCTCACAACTATGGGTTGAAAGTATTTTTTGATAGTCTTGATAAGAATGAACTGGGTGGTCAGTCGATTCCGGTGAAAGTTGATTTCAATGGCGTTCTTGTGGCCTAAAAGGGATTAGGACAACAACCCAGACCTAATACTAAACTTTAAGTCTGAGCAAAATTATGCAGTGAGAAAGATGAAATCTCAGCTGCTCCTAATGAAACTTGGCGGCTCAGTTATAACTCATAAGGATAGACCTCTTTCACCAAACTTTAAGGTGATAAAGGATCTGTCCCACGTGCTAGCTTCCGTTCAAATGCCTGTCGTCCTTGTCCACGGCGGAGGGTCATTCGGACATTACTGGTCTGTCAAGTACAAAATGCATACCAAACCTGATTGTTATGATTTACATGGTATTTCAATAGTTCACGAATCAATGATTGCTTTGAACGAAATTATAGTCAATTCTTTGATCAAACAAGGAGCGAATCCCTATGCGGTTACCCCTTCCATGTTCACAAATGGTCGCAGACCAATTATAACTAAAATAGAAGAACTCGGGACTATTGCCAAGGGAGGAATAATCCCCATAACGTTTGGCGATGTTGTTCATGTAAATAGGCAAAATTATTCTATTCTATCTGGAGATAGATTAATGACAATTCTAGCAAAGGTACTAGTACCTTCAAGAACTATTTTCACTGTCAATGTGGACGGACTATACAAAGATATGAAGAATGCAGAAATTATCAGCGAAATAAATAATGCGACCTACAAATCCATAGAGTTTTCGAAAATACTTACTGACGTTACTGGTGGGATGAGAAGGAAAATTATGGAAGCATTTAAGATAGCTGCGTCTGGAATGGATGTATTGCTGGTCAACGGACTAAAACCTCAACGGATATTGGATGCTATAGATGGTATCGATTTTGATTGTACGGTGATTAGAGGCATAAAGAGCAGGAGTAGATAAAATTGCCGAATGCTCCTGATCCGTCAGCGGATTTGGAAATCATCAAACGTCGGAAGAAAGAGGGAATTGACATACCTCTACATAAGGATGTTCAAGCGAAGACCACCTCTACGCATTTGGAAGACGTTAAATTTGTACATAATGCACTTCCAGAGCTTGATTATGATGATATTGACGCTTCTGTCAAATTCCTGGGTCATAAGTTTTCTGCCCCCATCATCATAGACTCGATGACTGGCGGAACTCCAGAAGCAACTGAAATTAACTCTAGACTGGGCATACTTGCAGAAAGATATGGATTCGGAATGGGCCTTGGTAGCCAGAGAGCAGGACTCCAAAGTCCAGACCTTGCAGATACATATTCTATAGCAAGAAAAAATGCTCCTAATGCGTTCCTGATAGCTAATATAGGTGGCGCTCAGCTCGCTAAAGGCCTCACTGTTGATGATACTAGGAAAATTCTAAAAATGATAGGGGCTAACGCGCTTGTGATCCACCTGAATCCGTTACAAGAACTTATTCAACCAGAAGGAGAACCAAAGTATAGAGGAGTCCTTCAAAAGATTTCAACACTGGTAAACAGCCTAGATGTGCCTGTGATGGTAAAAGAAGTAGGATCTGGGATTTCTAGGGAAGTTGCAATTAAGCTGGAGCAGGTTGGCGTTTCTGCAATCAATGTGGCAGGCACAGGGGGAACTAGCTGGGCAGGAGTAGAGAAATTACGTGCAGAGACGCTAAAGGACAAAGTTAAAATTCGTTTAGGCGAGATGTTTTGGGATTGGGGAATACCAACAGCTGCCAGTTTAATCGAAGTTAAAAAGGCTGTCTCGAACATGCCGCTGATTGCTTCTGGCGGTCTGCGTAATGGATTAGAAGTTGCAAAGTGCGTTGCATTAGGCGCTGATATGTGTGGAATGGCATATCCATTTTTGCGTAAAGCAGCTGAGTCAGAGGAAAATTTGTTTGAATTTGCAAATATGATCACGGCGGAACTTAAGAGTACGATGTTCTTGGTCGGAGCCAAAAATATCAAAGACCTGAAGAGTTCAAGGTATATATTGACGGGCTATCTAGCAGATGGAGCTAATGGGAGCCGATGAATGCAATCGATATGAAGGACGAGCTAGAGTCTAACGCCTCCAGTGTAAACGAATACATTCTTTCGTCATTAGAGGGTGATCCAATTGAATTATACCGTGCCTCGTCCCATTATATAATAAGTGGAGGTAAGCGATTACGTCCTTTTATATTAATCAAGTCAAATGAGATGTTTGGTGGCAACCCAAAAATGGCGATGCCCGCAGCTGCTGCCGTTGAGCTCATTCATAATTTCTCCCTCGTACACGACGACATAATGGATAACGATGATATGCGCCATAGTGTTAAAACAGTTCATAAATCCTATGGTATGCCATTAGCCATTTTAGCAGGCGATATTTTATTTTCAAAAGCATTCGAGTTGTTGACTGTGCATGGAAGAGCTGGAGGCATTCCGGACAAAGCAATCTGTGAGATGGTCTCCAGGCTATCTTCGGCATGCATTCAAGTATGCGAAGGCCAAGCTACCGATGTCCGCATGGCCTCCACCGAAAACAAGTGCTCGATCGAATCACCTCAATACTTTAATATGATTAGTAAAAAAACAGCTGCATTATTCGAGCTTTCTTGCACATTGGGCGTATTATCAGCGCCTGACTCGAGTGCAGGTGATGTGGAGAACCTTTCATCGTTTGGAAGGAATATCGGTATTGCATTTCAGTTGGTGGATGACTTGATCGGCATCACAGGAGATCCCAATCTTACTGGCAAAGCTGTAGGCAACGATCTGCGAGAAGGAAAAAGAACTTATCCAATACTTCTAGCGCTGAAAAATGCGACTGATGAAAACAAAAGCAACATCCTCAAAGTATTTGGCAAAAAACATGCATCGGTTAGCGATCTCAAGGAAGCGGTCAGAACTGTCTCTAATATAGGGATAGATAAAGAGATAAGAATGGCAGCTAGAACACATATAGAAAAAGCAGTACAATCATTGGCTGATTACGCTGATTCAAGACCCAAAAGAGCTCTTGAATCTTCGGCCTTCTTTATAGTAGAAAGGAGATTGTAATGTCATTGTCGTCGCCCTCGTCTGTTGATGAAAGTACCAGAGATATCATCAAGATTATCGTGTTAAAAAATGCCATACAGTATGGCGGAAAAGCTAGGAACGAAATTGTTATTTCAAAAACAATTGCCCAAAGACCAGATCTTCGCAACATATTAAAGATTCTGATTCCCGAAATCAAAGTCTCGGTAGAGAAAATAAATTCGTTAACGCTGAACGAACAGAAAGTAATGTTCGCGCATATCGCCCCTCACGAACCTGCTCCTGATAAAAAGGTCACAAGAGATCATGATACAAACCTGCCTGCACTACAAGACGCGGAAATGGGCAATGTCATGACTAGATTTCCTCCTGAGCCAAATGGTTATCCTCATTTAGGGCACGCCAAGGCTGCGATTATCGACGAAGAATATGCCCGCAGGTACAACGGAAAGTTAATCCTACGTTTCGACGACACGAATCCCTTAAACGAAAAGTCAGAATACTACGACGCGATCAGAGAAGGCCTAGAATGGCTTGGAATAGAACCAGATATTGTGAAGAATACGTCTGACGATATCCAGTTATTATGTAATTACGGTAAAAAATTGGTTGAGATTGGTGGAGCATATGTGTGTACCTGTAGTCAGCCTGTAATGCGAGATCTCCGGTCAAAAGGGATACCGTGTGATTGCAGAATGGATACTACCCGGGCTGGAGACCTACTAAGAAAATTCTTTGGTTCATTTGAACCTAACGCAGCTGTCCTCAGATTCAAAGGCAACATGGCTGACCAAAATACCGCTATGAGAGATCCAACACTGTTCAGGATAATTGAGGCCCACCATCCTAAACTAGGTAACTCTAATAGAGTGTGGCCGACTTATGATTTCGCAGCACCATTAGAAGACAGTCTAGATGGTGTAACACATGCACTTCGAACAAAGGAGTATGAATTACGCAATCCACTCTACTTCTCTATACTTGAAAGGCTTTCCCTCCGTAAGCCTTGGATGTTAGAATTTTCGAGATTAGAGTTCGAAGGTATGCCTGTTTCCAAGCGCAAAATTAAACCCTTGATAGAAAATGGTCTTGTCAAAGGCTGGGATGATCCTCGTCTTCCTACTTTGGCAGCGATCAAAAGGAGAGGTTTTCGGCCACAGGCAATTCGCAAATTTGTCCTTTCCTTGGGTCTGACCTTGTCTGAAACTAAACCACCGTTTGAAGCACTAGAAGCATTCAACAGAAAAATTGTAGACTCTCAATCCATCAGACTATTTTTCGTTAGAGATCCAGTTCAATTGCAAGTGCGGAATGGTGATTTCACCAAACAGGTAACCTTGAACAACCATCCGAACATAAATCTAGGGCATAGGAACATCCGAGTATCGAACTCCTTTTACATTGCCGGCGATGACGCAGCTAGTATAAGAGTTGGAGACGAAATAAGGTTGATGGAATTATACAACATACGGATCGCTGATATTAAATCCCAACATATTCCACAGCTTCATGGCTCGTACTGTACTAGTAGTGATACCAGCAGACTAATAATAGCTGAGCAGACGGGTGACTATCTAAAGCATGATATGTCGAAAATCCAATGGGTTGCAATGGAAGATGCATTACCGTACAGAATTATGATTGCTAGAGATCTTTACATAGAAGAAAATTATAACACAAATAGTCTGGAAACCTGTGTAGGATTTGCCGAGTCGTACGTATCGGCCCTCAAGCAGGGTACGATTATTCAATTTGTGAGGTTCGGCTTCTGCAGGATAGATGGCAACAATACCGCAATATTCACCCACAGATAGAAGAGCACTTTAAGAATGAATGAAATGAAATGAAAATTGCACGAATAAGGAACGCTAGTCTGGTCGAGACATATGCAGTACTTTCCGATGACGGAAGAAAATTAATTACCCGATCAGAAATTCAAGCTCAGACAGGCATACCGATACCGTCCAGCATCAAGGAATTTATGTTCAAGGGTTGGCTACAAGAAGTTAAAGAACACCAAAGAAAGCTAGAATATGTTCATAAGGTAGAAGAGGTCGAGCTGTTGGCTCCTCTGCCAAACCCGCCAAAGATAATCTGTTTAGCGTTCAACTATTATGATCATGCTAAAGATGCAGGTTTAACTCCATCTGATGAGCCCGTGATCTTTATGAAACCAAGGACGACTTTGAATTCTCCGTATAGTGACATTATCTGTCCTTCGTTTGTTAAACGCTTGGATTACGAGGCAGAAATTGCTGCAATAATAGGCAAGGATACAAAAAAAGCGTCAATAGATCAATCTGTCGATTCTATTTTCGGATACATGATCATGCATGATGTGTCTGCAAGGGATATTCAGTTTAAAGATAAACAATTCACCAGAGGAAAGAGTATTGATACCTTTGCTCCATGTGGTCCATGGATTACAACGAAAGACGAGATCTCCGATCCGCAAAAGTTAGAGATCATTACCAAGGTGAACGGAGAGTTGCGGCAGAAATCCTCGAGTGTAAATATGGTAATCCCTATAAAGAAAATAATTGCCAGTCTGAGCACCATAATGACGATGGAGGAAGGTGACATCATTTCGACAGGCACGCCTGCAGGTGTTGCCATGTCAATGAAGGAGCCAAAATATCTCAGGGACGGAGACATAGTAGAAATTTCTATCGAAAACCTGGGCACCAT
>JBAVTY010000496.1:0-2760 GCA_049696495.1 Candidatus Nitrosopolaris sp. | reverse complement strand
CGGGTTCTTGATATGCGATAGGATACAAGTTCTCGATGTTGTCGTACCTTCCTGGTCCCTGGTTTACCTCTCCTCTTTTTCGTGCCAAAGTTCCCATCTACTATCTTATTCAATTTTAATATGTCATTAGTAGACTTAGTCTTTTGAACCTCTAGCATCTCTATATCATTTCTAAGGTATTCCACTTTCCATTGCAGATATTGTAATTGATTGTCCTTGGCAAGTTCCAACACGTTATTTATATCATGTTCTTCCATTCCTAGTTCTTTTACTATTTCATGCAATCTAAGCAACTTATGAAGATCATATTCGGCTTCGTCATAGATCTAGCCTAGTTCATACATATGTTTCAGATCCCAATATTGTCGATGTATTGCCCGTACGTGGTCAGCTGAAAGATCTAATGCTATGACTACATCTACAGTAGTTTTACCGTCTGAAAACAATTTGATAGCTTGAGTAGTTTTTGATTTTGATTTAATATCCTCATCTTCATCTAGATGACTTCTTTCTCGTTCTACCTCAGACCTTACTTTGTTTGTTATTGCCCCTATATCTCGAAAGGACATATGTACTAGTTTAGCAATTTCCCTGACTGATTTATTCTCCTTGTAAAGCTGAATTACGTACTGCTCTCTTTCTTCCCTGCTTAATAACCACGTCAAGATGTCTTACGATTAGATTAGAGGCTGATGGTTTATAGATCTTACACTTTTTCCCTGTTTCCAACTAATACCATTGCCTCTTCCACTATTACTGTCATGTTCATGTTACCACCTGTATCCTCTGTTACCTGATAGATCGAATCGTGCTGGACACTCGCCCCCATTACGCACTTTAGATAAAACCAATCATGGTATGTATCGTAGACTGGTGCGCGTAGGACCGGTGTGTGACCCGACAAACATGCAAAGAGATGGATGCAGCCAAAAGTGTTGCAGTTAGAGATAGACAAACTGGCCTATGGTAAAATGAGGCGACTAGGACTCGACTTGCTGTACAGTATAAAGACAATATCCTATGCCTCAATCGCCATTCCGTTGCCGTCCAACATTGTATAGTGAGCGAATTTGATCGCAAAATAAAATGAGGCATCGGATCATAAACCTCAACGTCAGTAGGCCGACAAATTTTTAGGAGACAAGAAAAATTATAGTTATGGCCACGAGAAGTTAATGTCAGAAACCCCCATAACAAAAGAAGGTAAAAACCTTAGGAGTATTTTTGCGGTAGTAGCTTCTTTTATTGTCGTAATAATCATCATCATCTTCTTTCTTTTTATTGGATTTGGGGTAATTTTATCAAGTCGTTTCTTTGAAACAGCTGATGCTGATAATGTCATGCTGATTCACCTCCAGTTTCATTACTATTGCTATTCTCGATAGCTACACCCTCACCATCTTCTAGGTCATTATTAGTCAAGACGTATGCAGCTGAGGAATGTCTCAACGCTAATCTTTGTGTGAGTTGTGACCTATGTGCTCTATGTGACCCTATAGAGGGTTCAGGATTTTTTTCTGTACCTTCCTCTACTTTACCTGTTCCCTCAGAAATTGTATCCTCAATTTTTTCGGTACGCAAAAAATTAGGGTCACATTGGTCACATGGGGCACATGTCGTAGAAAGGGATGTATTACAAGAATTTTTCAGGAAGCTACTGCTGTCGTCTGAAACCCATTTGAGTGCTACTGGCTTTTCTCCCACAGTATGTATGTGACTATGATTACGCAATCGTTCGAGTATTGGTCGAAGTTTTTTATTTTCTCGCAATTTGAATTTCTGACCTCCTTCATTATCATTATCATTATCATTATCATTTCCAATTGATGGTTTAATCCTAAGCATTCTTCTTCTAATATGAGTAAAGTGTATTTCTTCAACAATCCTGACATATTCAGATAATCTATGCACTATACCTTGAACCATTCGATAAGGGATTTTAAAACCAATCTTTAGAAAAGCAAGAAACTGGACATAACTATCAGGATACTGAAATGGTGCTCCAACCTTACCAATATTCATCTTTTTAATTTCTTTATTAGACGATTTAAGGAAAGATACATCAATCAAAACACGTCCACGTTCAATCAATGATTCGCTATAGTCATGCCATGACTTGTTTAATGGCATATCACAACAAGAAAAGGACTGAAGCTATATCTATTGTGCTACAAGCTATATCAAAAGCCTTCTATCAAATGTTCTTCTGTCAGGGAGACTGGTTAATCCGCAAGCTTTCATTATCCTTCTAGAACCTTCTGGAAAGACAATAAAGTTAGAATAACACTCTACCAATTAGCTGTCTGGTCCACACTAATTCAAAGAGCAGCAGATGCAAGTTTTGATTTTTATTCCTGCAAGTGTATTATCAATCCATAGCCGACCTCTTCAATTTCACTGGTTTTCAGTTTTTTGCCTATCGTTCTTGTGAACTTATGCCTAATCTACTCCATATCCATTCCACTGCCGTAGCCTCCACCGATACCGCCCATACCTCCACCACCACCGCCAGGTGGTCCAGGAGGCATTTTGGATTTGTTTCCGGCGATTACATCGTCTATCTTTAATAACATAGTGGCTACTTCGGTTGCAGATTTTATGATTTGTTCCTTAACAGCATTGTAAGTTAATCGATTGGCAATTACAGTAAACTAGTACTTGGCTTTTTGACAAATTAATCTTATCTATACAGCTTTAGCTGACTATCATTTAGTCAATTATGTGAGGTTTACTCCTATCAGAAATATTTCGGAGGATGAG
>JBAVTY010000495.1:0-3491 GCA_049696495.1 Candidatus Nitrosopolaris sp. | reverse complement strand
AAGGCCAATAACCACCTCTTCTCTTACGATTGCAAGTCAATAAGGGGATGCATACCCCTTCTAAGCTAAATCGAAAACCGTGAAATCCTATTTACATTTGATTAAAACGTATTAAGCAACAACCCCCTATCTGACTGCAGCGGTACTATGTGCCCCGCCGCAAAATAAACCAGATCCTGCTGAAATATCCAGCTGTTCTCAATATCTTCTAGCTGAAACAAGAATACTCGAGAAGACAACTAAGGTAATCTTGACTCTTGGAAAGATTGCTTTTAATGCCTATTGCAATGTTAGCAACGTTAAAGGATTGAAGTTTGGCCATAATAAGATATATTCTATGTATGATGGTAAGACTTTGATAGTCTCATACCATCCAAGTAGACGAAATACGAATACTGGTACACTAACATGGTCGATGTGGGTTAATATCTTTCAAACTGCTAGATCGATAATTCACGCAGAGAACAAAGTAGAGTAGCGCACGTTCTGTTGATTAATCGTGATAAATTTAGAAGCGTAGACTCATCCTTTATATACCTAAAGACACCATCTTTTTAACTCCTCGCTTGCAACTCATATATATTCCGACATTCAAAACAGTAGGAAAGGCAGACTAAAGGTATGACATAAAGAGGCTTTGCCAGTAAAGAATAGATCCACGGACACAAGCGATGTAACTTCAGTTGGAAAAATTTTCAAATGGAGATGCTGCAAAAGGGCCTAGCACAAAATTACTTTCGGACAATATTTGTTTCTTTTGGTACATCATATACCTTTATTTTTCACTATAATCTCTACAAAGGTGATTAGTACCTAATGTCAAATCCTAATTACGGCGTTTGGAGACCCATGGCAGAGAACGTAGAGTTCAATGCCTTGGAATCGAATTCCAATGCTGTCATGGCGGTTGCAGATACCGTGAGAACCACCCTGGGTCCGAAGGGATTGGATAAGCTCTTGATAGATCAAGCTATGAACAGACACATATCAAACGATGGTGTGACAATTTTGCTCTCTCTGAGAGCAATACATCCTGTTGCAAGAATGATTGTCGAGATAGCGGAGAGGCAGGAACAATTGGTTGGTGATGGAACGACAACAGCTGTCGTCATGGCAGCGGAAATGATAAAGGAGGGCAAAAGGCTCGTAAAGGAACTTGGAGTTCACCCCACAAAAGTTGTTGAAGGAATTGAAGGCGGGGTCAAAGAAGCTTGTCAACTGCTCGAAAGAGAAGCAAAGAAGATCTCTCTTGATGATATTGCGTTGGAACAGGTAGTCAAAACATCTTTGTCATCAAAGCTGGACGGACCGAAGCTCTCTCTGCTTGTGATATCGGCACTAAGATCTGTTGGAAAAAGCGCTTTGTATAATGATTCTTACGACTTTGATAAGGCGATAATGGTTCTACGAAGGACCACCATGGAAGATAGAGTTGTCAACGCTATAGTTCTCGAAAGAAAAAGGATGGATCCTGAGATGCCTTTAGGGGTTAAGGATGCAAGGGTTATGATCGCAAGATTGGATTTGAAGCCTGTCAAAGAAGCTTGGATGAAGCAAAATAGCAAATATGAAGAAATCCTGAATATGGAAAATGACAGGGTCTCCAAGTCAAAAGACATTGTTAACTCTATACTAGCAACCGGCGCGAACGTTATTTTGATAGCATCTGCTGAGGTAGATCAGGTTATAGAAAACCTACTCGTGGCAAACAAGGTGTTTGCCGTACGTATCTCAATAGAAGAGATAGAATACTTATCCCGTTATACTCGTGCTAAGCCCATTAGAATGATGGACGATCTGAAAAGTCCAGATATTTTAGGCAAGATAGATCATATCTACGAAGATGAGCATAATGGAGTAATATACATAGATAATGGGTCTCGCGAGAATATGGCGACAATGATAGTTTCTGGTGCTACTAAGGAAACATCTCTTGAGCGATGGAGAGCTACCATAGATGGGGTAAATGCTGCAGAAGCAGCACTGAATCAGGGTGTTGTTGCTGGTGGAGGGGCTGCAGAACTACATGTTATTGCGAAGGTAAAAAATCTAAAATTGAAGGGCCTGGAACAGGTTGGTCTCGATGTTGTTGCATCCGCACTTGAAAGCATCATGCGTCAAATACTTACAAATGCTGGCTACAATGGGCTTGAAAAAGTAATGGCTGCAAAAGCTTCTCCAGGTACATTTGGTATAGATATCGATTCAGGTGAACCGATAGACATGTGGAAGGTGGGTGTGCTTGATCCATTGTTGGTTAAGACTATGGCTCTTGAGGCTGCTGGAGAGATTGCTAAATCTGTTTTGCGAATTGATAGAAACCTAGCAGCAGAGGATCTTAGCCAGCAGGCTATATCAGAGACAAGGAGATGATTGGAAATATCGTGATTCGACACTGTGTTGAAGAATCCAACGTTGATGAAAATTTGCTTGTGACTGATCCTACAAAGGTAAGGCATGTGGTCATTTCGGCAGGCAGAATAGAATCGATGTCTGGTTTGATCGATCCTGCATCACATCTTAACCTTGATTATCCAGACCATAAGGTCATCACATGTGTTATAGCTGAAAAGTTCGAGATTAAGGCCAAAGTAAAATTTAGTGATCAGGGACTTGTTTTTGCAATGGTTGATAAATCAGCTCTGGGACATTATGGTAATGTTGACTATACACAAAGATTGTTTGATATGATTGAAGCCGTAAAGAAGTGTTACAAAGCTAGAGAGACGCGAAGGTTAGGGAGTAGTCAATAGAAATTGATCACGGTTCAGTACTCGGAAATATCAATGACGATAAGACGCTCAAGGAAAAATATGACTGCGAGAAAAGTTCCTGAGAGAATTAAAATCAGCAGATTAGAAAACTCTCTGAGTTCTCTAACCTCAATGAGCCAGAATCAGAAAACTCTGACAAAGGGAAAGATGTCGCTCCGACACTTCAGCTGAGGTATAGGCATACTGATCAAAGCTGGAACTGCTGCAATTAGGAAGAGAGGGCAAGATTGGTGCTCTGACATTATTATTGGAGCAAGATGAAGAAAGAAAGGCTGTTATCAAAGAACAGTATTCAAAGTTTGCACTTTTCGATTAAAGAGCATCTGCCAGTTGTTTTTAGAGCTCGTTCTGACACGCCTCATTGATCAAATGGGGCTGAACCTATAAATTCCTCATATTATGTAACGTAAATCCTTATCATAACCTTTAATCATACCGCTTCACTAACACCTAAACTCTCCCAGCATTGAATATATGTATCGGTTAGCCTATCTAATTCATAAAGAGCGCGCTGAAAGTGATTTTGCACGACCTGCTAAAATATCAGCCTCGTTCATATCCATGACTCTAGACATCACACTGTAAGAAATTCAAGAATACCACTGTTTCTTCATGTATTCAGCTTATGGCAGCATATAGTCTTGCTTACTGTACGACAGTATGAAGGTAAGAGCTATAGACTGTTTGTGGAGTGGCTAGTTGAAGCGTATTATCTCA
>JBAVTY010000494.1:0-2782 GCA_049696495.1 Candidatus Nitrosopolaris sp. | reverse complement strand
ACATTTAACATAGGCGTTCTTCCACCCTATTCGAGCCAAACAGTAACACTGTTAGTAAGGTCAGTTCTAAACTGCGATACATTGCAACCTCTGAATGTTCTATCAACATTCAACAACGTAATTGGTCTAAGACAAACACAAGACAATCCTGTGGTGTTGCAAGTCACTGGCCATTGCCAACAACAAGTTCTCGGCGTAGAACCAGGAAGTGGAATCCCTCAGGTGACCCCGTTAAAGCGTTAGGTAAGGTTGCGTGACTGTCCACAGATGTTGGGCTGCGAGGATAGTTTACGTGTCTTGACACGATTACTGGGGATGTCTGCCGCTAATAAGGCTAGCAAGTACACACTACGCCAACAAGCTTAGCAATAGCGAGAGGATATCAACGTACGAAGAAATGTTGATGATATATTTAGGGCATAGAGACGAAGGCGGTAACTGAATTTTATGGTGCACCTAGTTCTGGTAATACATTCGTACCATATATACGACGACACATCTACATGGATACAGAGCCTCAGTGACTTGAATCAATTGCGAGGGCGCGAGGGTTTGAACCCATGTACCCCCGTCAGTCCCTTTATTCGTATTAATGTAGTGAATATAAGTTATCCAGTTTTGTTACAGACGTCCCGGCGGCTTTTTTTTGTACGCCGTGGAATCTCCAGAATCTAAAAGACCTAGACGGTTCAAGATGTTTCTTGATTCCCTGGGTTTGAAAGATCAGGTAAAAGATTTTCTGGAAAAAGCGGCAGAGAATAATCTGATACAATGCTATGTCCATATATGCGATTTTTTGGGATGCATAACTTTCATGATTCCCTATGGGGTCAAATATCAGAACGCACTTTCATGAACGGATTCTAATCTGGAATGATTCAATTTATTTTAACTCGATTGGTCCGTTTAGGCATTCAATAATTGGTTTTGGCATTCGATTTATAGGCCCCTCCTGATTTTCTACTTATGCACGCCGAACACTGAGTTTCGCTGCGCGACGCGAAAGGACTAAGAATTTACTTGTCCTCTCGCATTCTCTATTATATTACAATAGCTAGGGATTAAGGATTAACTCTTCTCCATTACAATCGATCCTTGCAGGATTCGTGAACAAAACCTATAGCTTATTATTAACAGTGATAAATTGCCAAGCCTTGCTGCGCCCAGCAATGGTGATTACCCCACTCACTCATAGGTATTGATAGTTGTTTTGGTTGGTTGGTCGTTTTTTAATTGGCTGGTGACTCAATTACTGTTATGAGTCGCCTTTAGAGAGAAAAACCGCACAGGTTCCAGATCGAATACCTTAATTTTCATATACATAAATTGCCTTTCATTGCCACAATTTATTCATTATAATGTTATTATTCTTGTTTCTTGCACGATTTCTCTACTTCTGCCAACACTTCAGCCATATATTCTTGTATATTCTCTTCTTCGGCTTGTTGTTGCTGCCATTCATGTAATTCTACTCCAGTTTGTTCCTCTAAAGTCTTTTCATGTTCTTTAGCAAGTTTTAGTACTTTTTTCACTAACTCTTGTTCCATGTGCGCTGTTCCAATGCTGCCCAGGATTTTAGATTCCTTTAAGGCACTACCTCTAATTGCTTGTCGTAGCTTACTATCCTGAGCAATGGATATGGCTGAAAAATAAAAGCCTATACTATACAGATATGACGATAACCCGGCAAATGACCACGCGGCAGCTGCAAATGGAGGGTATGGTGTGTATATTATTGGTGAAGTAACGGATACAACAAGAAGTACAGTGCCATATGCTGAGATAGTAAGATAATCTGCCAAAGTACGAGTAGCAGCATTTCTGCTCATACTTCTTGCCATAATCAAAAATGCTATACCAAATAGAATACCACCTGCAGTCAGAGCTGCTAGTACTAATAAAGCATCATAGAGCAAGCTATGTTTATAATCAGGACTAACAAAAAGACTGGCTGACAGAAAAGACACTAAAGGAAGGCTGATAATAGTCCAGAATTTAAGCCTCCCCAATTTTCTGGAATACTCTCGCAAGAGCAACGCAGTAGCAATCCAATACAACACAAATCCAATACGTGATGGAGTATAAGTAATCTGGTATAGAATTAAGGCTTCTGGATTTTGACTCATATCTAAAGTAGAAGATCGCAATCCTATTCCTATTTCAGCAGGCTTCTCCAGTAAAATAACGCTGCTGTTAACAGCGATTATTACTGCAAGTCCTATAGCTGTTACTGCAAAAGTTATGCCGTATAACAATACTGTAGCATTCTTGTTTGATGACTTGTACCAAGAAAGGAATCTATAGCCTGATAATGCCATTACAATAGCAGATAATGTAAAGCTGAGTGCTGTAGCTGTAATCAAGAATCCTACATAATAATGTGATGTCAATATTAGCTGAAGAATAATAATTGCAATAAGTACGCCTGATGTATATTGAGTAATTACTAGTGTTTTGTACAGCCAATTGAAGCGTGAGGAGTAAGTCTTAATTTGTCTATGTAACGGAGAGATAAAACGTGAGAGAAGAAATAGAGCTGATCCATATGATACTGCCACGATTATTATAAAAAGTAAAATACCAAATGAAGAAGTTAGCTGCTTTACTTGTGATCCACCAAAAAGTAAAGCATAAAGAAGATTATCGGCTATTATCGCACATATTAGAATAGACATGATTACCGAAACAAGATGAGATTTATGGATGGAAGATGAGGAAGAATAAGCAGACAAATAATTATCTAATAAAATGATAGATTGGATAGGCTCATAAAGCTATTGGA
>JBAVTY010000493.1:0-2510 GCA_049696495.1 Candidatus Nitrosopolaris sp. | reverse complement strand
GAAATGCCTGGAATAAGTAAAGACAAAATTATAGTAAATGCTTATGATAACAGAGTTGAAGTCAAAAGCGAAGATCCTCATAGGAAATACCATCGAACTTTTGAAATACCACCAGAAACGGATATAGAAACAGCTAAATCGGCTTATAATAATGGGATATTAGAGATTACTTTTAAGAAAAAGGAGCAGACAAAGCCAAAAGGAAAGACTATAAAAGTAGAATAGTACTACTCACCTCGTCTTTATTGCAGGTTCACTGCCATTGCTTTATGCTATATTGCCTGATAACTTGATTCGATACTGCGCCGTCCATACAACTACGTCATTCTTCACCTAATTTATTTGGTTTGATATGAAAGTTGTTAAAGGTTTTGAACATATAGTGATGCTTATCGCTGCGATAACTTTTCTACTTATTATCATGTTCATAACAATTAGGCAGGTAAAAAGACTCCCGATATCTTATACTATACAAATCCTAGATGACCATGGGGAGAGAATTATGCTCCCAGACCTACGACTTCATTTTAGAAAGTATGAAGTTGCAGAAAGTTATGCTCAGTTTTACCGAGACATGTATGGACAACAATACAAATTCAGAGTGATTGGTCTTAGAAACAAGATTGGTGTGTGATGTTATATACAATAATACTTAGCTGGATTAGAGTACATGGAGTACAAGAAATGATTAACAAAACCGGAATAGGTTCTCAGTTTAGAGGTAAACGCTTGTAAAAGGCGCTCCTAGATCTCCTGATGGATGCTAAAATTTATGGTGCGACAGTGTGGACCGGTATTGATGGATTCGGCAAACGGGGAACAGCGACAACCTATCTTGAAGTGGATAATAGAGCCCATGCCGTTGATAATAGAGGTCATAGATGAAGAGTCAAGACTAAAGCCTCTGATTGCTCAAATCAATGAAGTAATAGACGATAATGAATTAATTACATTACAGGAAGTTGGTGTAATCTAAAATGGTAAGCATATTATTTCACATTTTGTGTCTAAGATAGAGGAGTATTAATAGATTCCAAGGAAAGTATAATATCAAAAATGGACGCAAATCTGTGCTGCTTATCAATTTTCTAATTGAACATGAATCACAAAAAGGATGTCGTTATGTCCAACCTACCATGTTGATTATTCATCATATAGAAGCTAAGTGTAAATTTAATAGGTCCTCTAACAAAATCTTAATTCGTAATTAGACATTTCAAAAATTTTTGGATAGTTTGACCATTTTGACTGCAGGAGCTAAAAATCATTGATTTCGATAAATGAATGAGTTTGAAAATGGTTGGTCAATAATTATAAAAACATAGTCTGCTAATTCGGAGATCTAATGAAGTAACATGGAATAGACATAATCTTTCTGCTCTGGATTACCACGTCGTTATTGTTTAAATCTAAAAAGAGTGTAGACGAAGCTTTTTCCATGATTGACGACGCAAGTTCCGGCTGGAATTTCTTAGGTTGATAATATATCTCTCACACATGAATCACAGTTCCAAAATTCGGACCTAGAGCTTATGTTAATTGCAATGGCTTATATTTCCTGCTAGTGCTAGTGGATATATCGCGCAATCAGCCCATCCGACATTGATATAGCGCATAAATGTGATAAGCCTGGTCTAGACAGCTGCTACGATTTGGGTTTGCAAGCAGGATTGTTTGATGGATATCAGTATCATGGGAAATTAAGATGGGAGGATGCAACGGAGAAAATAGCCCGAATTTCTGCTTCGGATATTTTATAGGATTCTCAAAAATTTTTGGACATCCAATCAATAATACTGAAATATGGAATACCGGTAATAATACTGGGAGCGTGCTAGTAGGTAACAGACCCATCGTCATGAATGAAATAATACGCTAATCCGACTAATTCAACTAGTTCTAATAATTTATGAACGGACCCCCGCGAGCCAATGTTTATTTTTCGATTTTACCTAGGGGCAGTACGTTTAGTTCAATATTTTCATAAGGATGATGTATCCAATCTTGACTTTCAAATTTTATTTCTTCGCTGACATCATTGCCGCCTTCCGTCTATGCATAATGCCGGGATGGTACTAAATGATAATTTGGCTAAAACAATCACTAATGGCTTGTCTTTGATAGTGATCAGGAACGATCCAAAACTGATTGTAGATGAAGTGCCAGTGATTTTATTTATAGTTTAGTGCTACGGCTAGACAACCTATTGAATCAGGCGGAATGGATAGTGGAGTAATATACATAGACACAGAAGGGACTTTTAGACCCGAAAGGCTGGAGCAGATAGCTATAGCCAGAGGACTAGATCACAGAGACATATTAAGGAGTGTTGCAGTATGCAAGGTCTATAATAGTTCACATCTCGAACTAATAGTCAAAGAGATCGGTAAATATGTCAATGATTTTAAAGCAAAGCTGGTAATAATTGATGGAATAATCTCTCTACATAGAGCAGAATTTGCAGGGAGAGGTACATTAGCCGACAGACAACAAAGACTAAATGGTATGTT
>JBAVTY010000492.1:0-2859 GCA_049696495.1 Candidatus Nitrosopolaris sp. | reverse complement strand
GAAGTGCCATCATTGTAAGGTAATAGCGGACTTGACTAACACAAAACTAGCTGCATTAGAACAGGAATACGGTAATCTACAGCACTACTTACAGACTAGTTTACATCAGCCGTCAAAGTAACAACCGATTCCAAGTCTTGGAAACTAAAAAGTCAGACAGTGTATGGTCCCAGACCTCTGTGTCCTGGAGTAGATCGATCGTTGTTTTCTAGGTTGACGACCATCGCAAATAACTTTGATCGGATCATTGCATGGGGAAGAATGGCACTGCTAATCGATTACGATTATAATAATGAAACCTATAATAATGAAATCTTAGACCTTTAGAATACACTCCGAATGTGACCGTCAATTTTATAATTGATATCATTGCATTGTTTGCAATAACAAACTCTGGTTCAGAGGTTAAGTTTGGCGGCCAATAGCGCTCAGCCGCTACATAGTCACGTTGGTTGAACAAGGTGTGGAAAGCTTCAAGGACAAGTACTTTGTTTTTCTCTTCACTTCCCTTGCTTATTGTAATTCTCCTCCCCACCTATCAGGTGGTTCGATACGGCTTCCTCTAGGGATAAAGCAACGTAGGTTTCCATCCCTCACTCACATAGTCAGATGCTTTATAAAAGAATGTATGAGTACAGACGCGATCCAGAAGCTATTCGACTCAAGATCTGTTAACAGTATACGAAGCTATCTAGTTTGTAGCGAGCTAGCTACAGCTATCTGCTGTGATGACTTGAGGGGATGTTGTTGCTGATCACTAACGTAGTCGGCCGCCATGCCGTCCGCATCCCGGGACACTGACGGCATCTTCGGCATGGTCTCTGGATTGTATCGCCTATCTGCAGCCTCTCTACGTATGTTCTTATTTTACTATGTGCTCTGAGATTTGGAATGCGCATATTTTTATCTAGAACACATATTTGGTCAATACTCTTCCTATGTAAGTATTTGAATGATAAGTAGCCGCCTCACATTGTCTTGGTAATCCGTCTATTATTGCAATGTCATTTGCCTGTTTGATGGCGGTGGAGATATTATGATAGGAGGTAGCGGAGCTAACTATTTTGACTGTGGTCCCAATGGTAATGGAGTTATCCTAGACTTTAATCCTGCTAAAGGTGACGCCAAATCGCCTAATTGTAAATTTGTGATTACATCATATTCTAATAATATATTTGGTCCTAGATTACCAGATCACGGTACATACTCGAGTTCCGTCATCGCCAGGACAGAACTTCAATGCCAACAATACTAATACAAGCAACGGTACATCAGTTGTTACGGTACATACTCGAGTTCCGTCATCTCCTTCACGTTAGATTATGTACAGAAGATGAATTGCAATCATCCCTTCCGTCTCTGCTATTGCTCAACATCCATTATTCTCCTGAACACAGATTTAGAAATCTCACTGTGAGTGCACAGTTAGAGCGCGCGTCAGAGCAATGCCCACTAATATAGCGTTTTTTAGATCGTGACTATTCCGATAATAGAATAGCACTTTTGCTTGGTCATGCCTGCACCTGTTGTAATAATTGGTTGGGTTTTCTCTAAACGAGATTAAGAGGTAAGATCTCCATTTCTTGGATCGAAGATCTTATGATAATATCCCCAATTATATCAAGGCTCTTACGGCGTGCAATTATTCCATTTAGGATTTACAAATTTATTGAAGCAATAAATCCAACAACTTATAATTTACGTAGTCGTAGGGTCCGTGAAAATTTCATGTTGTGGATTGACATCCGTTCAATAATCCCAAATATTTAGATTGGCCTGTTTCTTCTTAAGTCTGTGATGGATATCGTGGCTAGATGATAACGGCAAATTGTTATTCAAAGGTTTTACGTAAATATTTCAAGGCTGTGAAAGATAATCAAGCCAGTAGAAATAAGATAACAATAGTTATCTCTTAGGGTAGCGAGTTGATATAAATTGCTGATTACTGTCGTTTCATAGTGTAGACGCTCTTCAAATATCATCTCCAGAATTTTTCCGCAACTGTTTTTGGCTTAAGCATCTTATGTTTGTTGTTTCTATAATATCCTGGATCGACATCTTGTTGCGTCTTCGTATCTACTTCACTCGGACAAATTGCCATCACTCCACTTAAAACCTACGTATATTTTACTATCATTCCTACCCGCAGGAGTAAAATGTTAACGATATGTAACTGTTGTCAATAGAAAGTAACCAGATATCGTTCCTTAGCCGGTTCTTTTTCAATTCCTTACAGTATACCCAAGTTCTCCTCTCTGGAATTCACTTAGATGTATTCTTAGATTCACCTCGACTACACCTTTCAAGCAAGCAGGATCCAGCGTGAACCTGATCTAACAGAGGAACAAGAGGAAAACATTAGACGAATTCGTCAGGAATGGATAGATCCTGGATCCTACGAATAGAAAATGGAATGTATACATACTACACGATCAATCCTTGATTCGTGAACAAATGTTACGGCTTCGATTACGACTGTAAATGATATTTTATTAACTGTAATGTAAGTACTACAATTAACCATACCTTTTATGTCCCATATACTTTACAATAGGTTTGAAGAGTTGAATCAGTTCTCCTTATATAGCAGCCATTGTTGTTAAATCGGCAACGAACTGTCTGTCAATGCAGTTTCCTGAATAAATTAACCATACCTTTTCCGTAGAGATAAGGCCAAGACCGAAAATAATTGGTAATATTTGTTATTCTTACGATTTCTTTTCTTAATTCATTTTTCTACTGATCACTTTTCTTAATTCATTTTTTTAGAGATGGAAAGGTTCCAGGATTCGCCCTTCTATGGAGGGCGGATGCTACCCGCATCTCCTCGTAATCACCAGCAAAGTGTGGGTCCAGCGG
>JBAVTY010000491.1:0-1572 GCA_049696495.1 Candidatus Nitrosopolaris sp. | reverse complement strand
GACGTCATTTCATTTATTGTCACCGGATTCTATTATGTTAACGTAATCGTTATAGCCTTTGTCGTATCCTTGCTCGCACATCCATTCCACATCACTGACAAATCCTTTACACGCACTAGTAGCATCTTGTATTCTAATCATGCTATCTCGTTTGCCCAGATCATATCCGGTCTTGTAAACGGGAGATGTTTTTACTATATTTGATTGAGCATTATTAAAACCGGCTATACAATGATCAAAATATGGAGTGCTTAGGGATGCTCCTGTCTTATTATCGGTCTCCGAGTATATATTACATTGTGATGAAGTAGTAGCACGAAAACCCAAATTATATCCAAACATGTAAGCAGGAGGGCTCTGGGCAAATGCAGTACTGGTTGTAAAAGGTAGTATTATGATTGATAATAATAAGGGTATTTTATTTTTCATTTCTTTTTAGATACTCCTCCACGCCTTTTACAACGATATTGCTCTGTATCAACCGTTCTTCTGCTGCTTGTTTTTTAATTCGAATATCTAATTTGTCTAGTATAGCATATGTTTTGTTTAATGTTTTTTCCAGATTAGATTATATACTCCATACGTACATATGGATTTCAATACACACGTATATACGTATGATAAATAATAAGTGAGCTGAGCTAATATATTTCAAAATCAACCATAATTAAATACATGGATAATAGTTAGACAGAAAAATCCTTACACATGTGAACCCGACAAGAGAGGAATAAATCTACAGAAAATTTGTGAGGATGCTTGGCGACATTGGTACGCCAGGGTGAAACATCCAGTGCATGATTACAATTAGATGGACTATTTCCAATTTTTCCGATACTGAGCTTTCAAAATGCAATATCGTTAATCCATAAATCATAATTATCATTGCATCTTTGATTTGCTGTTCTTCAGAACGAGTTTAGATAGGAAACTATTTAATTTGTCTAGAGAAAATAAATAGTCCGATGAGTGAGTGGCAACTGAAAGTTGAAGTTTTGCATGGTCAGTTAATCATATTAAACTTTCGTGAATAAGTTATCACAAATAAATTACTGATTAGGTCTCCTGAAAGTTTTAGGAATTATAATCCAGATTATTGGTTCACAATGCCTATAACTGCTAATTCCTCGCGGTCTAGAAAATGGAATTTGATATGAAGTTTGAAGGATATAGTATTCAAATAATAATCACATCAGTTCTTGGAATTATTCTGCTTGCAGCTGGTCTCGTTACTAACTCAGCGTATGCCTTTGTGAAAATTACTTAACCTGTTAAAGGTCAACACGTTCCTGTGGGAAACATTTTGATCTCAGGAGTGTCCTCATCAAATTTAACTAACCATTGCACTGTTTCAGTCATTATTAACGGTGTAAGGCCATACCAACAAGCGACATCGACGGGAAGTAGATACTTTTTGTCGCATACTTATGCCATCCAAAGAAATTTCATTTGATATAGCAAATGATAGGGAATTTACGGATATAATAAATAGATAATACTGAGAGAGGAATAAGAAGTGGATTACTCATCATCATATTCATCATCAAATATCTTTTTCGATGCTGTGATATG
>JBAVTY010000490.1:0-1859 GCA_049696495.1 Candidatus Nitrosopolaris sp. | reverse complement strand
GCAGGACCTCCTATAGGTGAACCACCGATAGACTTTTCACCGGCAATTAATGGAAACACACTTGCCTTTACTTGTGGTGCTATTCCAACAATATGTAACTTGCCACCAGGACGAAGTGTGCTAATATGGGTATCCCAATCCAGGTTAACGTTTGCAGTATCCAAGATCATATCGAAACTATTTGTATAAGACTTTAAAGCATTAGGATCCCGTGAATTCAAGAAATGATGAGCTCCGAACTGTTGTGTCTCCCTCTCTTTTTCAGGATTGCTAGACATAGCAGTAACCTCACATCCCTATGAATTAAGAAATTTAATGGCCATGTGTCCTAACCCCCCAATTCCAACTACAGCTACGTGATCTGTAGGTTTGATATTATTCTGGATGATGTATAATTATCCTTAGCTATAAGCTTTCCGGTTTAACATATTAATCCTTGCCTTATGCAGTAGTTGATAGTGATTGGCATGTTTTCGCCTATGATATATTTGCCTTCTATCAACCTAATGAAAACTTGTGCATACATAGTTTTCTGGAAGTTGAGGTTTTGCATGGTCAGTCAATTAATATTTTGTGAATAAGTTATCACAAATAAATTACTGATTAGATTTCCTGAAAGTTTTAGGAATTATAACCAAGATTATTGGTTCATAATGCCTATAACTGCTAATTCCTCTAGAAGATTCACGACGATGAATTCAAACGACTATCGCGAAGCCCAATCAGATTCTGGTCAAGAAATGGAATTTGATATGAAGTTTCAAGGATATCGTATTCTAATAATAGTTGCATCCGTTCTTGGAATTATTCTGTTTACAGCTGGTCTTGTTACCACCGCAGCGTATGGCTTTGTGAAAATTACTTCGCCGGTTAAAGGTCAAAACGTTCCTGTGGGAAACATTTTGATCTCAGGAGTATCCTCATCTAACTCAACTAACCATTGCACCGTTTCAGTCATTATTAATGGTATAAGGCCATATCAACAAGTTACATCAACAGGCATGAATGGGCCAATGGACTACTCTAAATGGACATATATCGCTACTCCAGAGTATGCCACGGTTAAAGAAGGCATGAATAAGATAACTGCAAAATACTCTTGCCTACCAGAAGTTAATTTCACAAAATTTTATAGCGTGAACGTAACTGGAGTAGCGGCCAAAGTACAACCTATACTTTCAACACCAATGAGCTACGATAATGGTAGTGCATTTACACAATCTCTCCCTAGTATAGACCAGTCAATAGTAAGCGAGTCCAAACACACTGAGATCCTAAAGAGCTATCGGTAGTGTGGACTGGGTTAGATGGGAGGCGACGATAGACAGGACGGTGTAAGTGGAGTAATCAAATACAATGATACAGACGAGGTAGGGCATTAGGACTACCTTTCATCCATGGATGTACGATACAACAGTAATGTCACTTTCACTCATCTGCAAGTACGGAGGTAGACAGTGGCAATGAGAATCTACACTAAAATATTGGAGATGCCAGGCCTTCTTTTCTAAGATGTTGAGGAACCATATGTGTCAGTACAACTATTGACTAACTTACTTTTGCAGAAAATTCTACGGTGTCTGGTACTTTCTTACCGTTGTCAAGTCCAGATTTTATATTATGGATCAAGATGGTGATGTCACCAGTGTATCCATTAGGAAATACAACTTGTTCCAACCCTTTTCCTCCTGTTACTGGCTGATCTACTTTGTTCCACAATACCTTTCCATGGCTATCATAAATTGTCATATCAAAGCTACTCACAGAAGCCAGACGTTGTATGCTACCAGGAACATTATATTGTATTCCAGCTCCGATAGTAGTTCCACCAGACTGAGCAGCCCTATTTGGGATTGTAT
>JBAVTY010000489.1:0-1834 GCA_049696495.1 Candidatus Nitrosopolaris sp. | reverse complement strand
TCTCTATTCATCATGCACGCAGCTGTGGAAAATACTGATTTGATCGTTCAGCAGACTATAGGAAATAGCTTGGACCTATTTTCAGTGACGGGATGATTTACAATGTGCTGGGTGGCAAGTGACGTATCTATAAGTTAATTAACCTCTATTTCTGAGAAGTAAAGGCATTTCTTACAGCATCATCTACAAAATTAGTTAATTGATAAGATGCATACGGCTCGCTGCCACCATCTTCTTGACCTAAAGTACAACGCTGTCTCCATAAGTTAAACTGTCCATTTGTATCTGCAATATAGATTATCCATGATGAATCTTTTTTAAGAAAATCAAAGCTACTGTAGCGTCTAATAGATGCAAATCTATCAAAAGGATATTCTGATTGTTGTTTGTTGGTCTTAGCCATGTGTATGTTTGACTTATCACTCATATTTTGTAATTTTTAACTTTGTTCAATAGTATCCAGGTACAGATCGGCGGCCGACTTGATATCTCAGCCTTCCTCAATTCGATATCTCCAGCGGTGAGCCTGATAGCGTAAAGAGGAGCTGAAAAATAAAGATAATACAAATATTGAAGCTCGAACGATCGAAGACAACAACAAATGGGTTTACGCTTATCCACAATGCAAGAAAGGAGCAGAACAAATGATTACAGAAGGTATAGAAGTTATTCATCCTAATATCACTGATGAAACGGAGGCATTGACCACGATAGTAGCAATAAAGTGTCCCATGGAATTGTGATGGCCAGCGATAGTCAAGCCACAGCAAGAGCTTTAAAATTACAACAAAAAATTAATTATAATCTTATCCATCTAGACTCAAATAATGTGACACCAATGGTAAGATGCCATTCAGAATTATGGATTCCTGATAAGAACCTGCCTCGTTGTTGTTGCCAAAGGATACCATGAGAATATGAGGACAATCGCTATTTTTACTATTCTCTAACAATATTGTTACCCTTTTTACCTTTTCGTACAATGTAAATGAGTATATAGGTTTACCAAGTTTCGACATCATATCTTTTGTAGTAACCATTCTTAACACAGATTCGATACCAGATAGTTCTAATTCATCTTTTGTTAACAAGGACTCTTCCTTCTCTTTTTCCGCGGATATCAATCCTTCTCTATGTCGAGCTGCGATTATCGTTCCCATGCTATTGGCAAAACCTACAAACCTGATGGATTTGTCAATTTCTAGTATTTGGTCACAAATGTCATAGAGCCTCAGCTTCTGAGCTGTTAAGATATGGGACATATATTACGAAATATCAAGGCTCCTACTAACGGACTAAGGACCATTTACAATTTATAATAATGGAATATGATTACAGGTTCGCTGACAATAGACATGATATGAAGATGACTAAAGCAACATTACATTCCCAGTGGGATTTGAACCTTACTGGTAAATGGGGTCAGTACTTTTCTAATTTAGGCTATCATTCCCTCTTAGTCTATTAATCAGGAATAGAAAGCACAGATATTTTGCAAAGGTTCCTGTGACGTGTTTACTTTATGATACCGTTCTGTTTTTATGTTGATAATAATATCTTAGAACCCTTGCATTTCTTCCTATAATCAAACCCATAGCAATGATAAGAAGAAAGTCAGTAACTGTAAAAGTCAATGTCATCATTGCTGGATTAGTGTGAAACACGGGCATAATAGCGGAAGCATTTTCATTTCTTAGTATTGTTTGTTCTTTTCTACTTGGTATGTTTGTTCAATCAATTCCTGGAGCTGATGGTACAGGATTTATGTATACGATCATTTACGTAATATTAACTCTCTTTATAGTTGGTTTGATGGTTGGCAAGACTCCGGAAT
>JBAVTY010000488.1:0-7570 GCA_049696495.1 Candidatus Nitrosopolaris sp. | reverse complement strand
TATCTCGATCAAAAATAGTTCTGATAAATAGGCATAAAAAAAGAATATCCACAGGAATATTTTCATGAAGTAAATTATTCCAGCCGTCCAGAATATCATTGACCGTAGCGTTTGCGTAAATCACCCTCGAGACGTTAAATTTCCAACCCCCTAGCATTATAACTTCTTCACCTGAGCCAATTTCCATAGTGCAATCCTGAGGCGTCAGATCATATTCACTTAAGGCTATATCCTCGGGACTACAGGTCATCGACAAGAAGTTTTGATTATCTATAATGAACTTATCTTTGCACTTGAACTCATCATTCAATTCCAAGAAACACGTCTTGTAGTAATACCTGTTAAAACTAGGATTTAAAGCAGGTGAAATTAGATCAACGTGCTAATGCAAAGCCAGCAAGCTTCTTCATCCTATAGCTTGTCAGAAAATATTGGGTTGTAGGAAGTGGACGATCATACGGTTCCATATTTATAAAGAAGCAATATAGGACTTGCACTTGCATGGATGATACACAATAGTCAATTTGAGAATTTATTTCTATGGCCCCGATCCTTAACAGAATATATGACACGCATAGCAGTGACACCGTATGTCACGGGGAGACGTTTTCCGGATATACCAGAATGGTTAGGAAGGGCAGGAATAGATCGTGATTTCTTGGAGCATTTCGAATCGAATGAAGACATGAATGGCAAGAGACATTTTACTTCGCAACCGTATTTTCAAGATGGATGTTCTTACACAAAGATGAGAGAACTGATAGATATTTGTGAAAGAAATAATATTGGATTTGATATATTTTCAATTCCTTCTGGTATCGGAAGGGTTATGTTTGTATGGTATAAAGAAGATGATTCAGAAAGACCAAAATATAGAATGTATGATCACACGGCATACAAACAATAGAATAGAGTACCAGCTCCAACATAATGCAAGCTGCATACCGTTGCTAGATGCATATTCGCTGCGAACCAGTATTGACGGCGATTCTTATCTTATTCCTCGTTCTTAGGTTCACTTGGGCTTCTAATCTTATTCAACACATCTACAATAGAAGAACGCATCTTTACTGATTCTTCCACCCTATACACTGCCTTATCACCTAGAGACTTTATGTAAAGTCTAAACACCCTGTCAGCTTCTTTTAGTTGAATGTTAATAGCACTTAGCATCGCATATCAGTTACTGTTATATCTTTATTTATGTCACATCCAGTAAGTACCCACTTTATTATAGGTGGAACTATGCGTTCATGAGGGTCAGTCACCAGATACAATAATCTATCACGAACCTGACCTAAGAATGAATAAAGAATACTTTCGTCTGCTTCGTCTTCTAACTTGATTGGATTGTTGCTACAGGCTACAAAGACCATAACCTTGCCGTTTGGGTAAACTAAATACTTGACAATTGATTTACCAACCTTTTCTTCATGCTGCTTTGCTTTGTTATATTTCGAACAGTTCTTTTGGATATCAATATAATACCTTGATTCAAGGGAAAGCTGTAGTTGTAACTTGTGGATGTAAAGAGGGGATCTACCAAGTGTAAATAGTATATCAAGGAGATTTTGTGCTTTCTGTTGTTCAAGGTTTGAAAGGGGTGCGTTAGAAGAGCTAGGCTCCGTGAGGTGTATTGGTACAATCCCTCTTTGAATCCTTCGAATAGAAGATCCTAAGGGTAAATCAATAGAGAAGGAGTAGGTGTAAACAATCATAGTATGATAAAATCGGGCTGATGTGCCATTTGTAACAACAATCATTAAACATACATGCATCAGTTCTCATGTATATGTTCCTTCCCGTTGTTTCCTCATCCTGCTGACGATGCGTATAATTCCATCATTGATAAGGCCACTGTAATCACACCTCAACCTTGTCACATCAAAATGGCGTTGTGATCAGCTGATAAAAACATTAGTGAAGGCATTATCTCTTTAGAATGCCACCGCTTTGTATAACATTGTCAGGGCTAACTGATAGGTATATAGTATATGTTGTAAATCTTTTTGTATTGTCCGTTAATAATGGCTTTTTTCCATTGATATTCACCTTTGTCGTTATCATAATCATAAGTGTTTTAAGAATTAGAAGGGCTATCCAGGGAACAAAAGTAAATGTAAAGAAGACAATTATCTTTTCTGTCTATTTTGTTGCTATTACATCCTTCTTAGTTTACAATTCTTTTTTAATTGGTAGTATTGCAGTTGTATATGTTATTCCTTATTTTGCTGTGGTTGTAGCGGCAATATATTGTTCTTATATATATTCCAAAACGACCCTTTCTTTACCAGATAGCAATAGTGACAATTCTGCTATCTATGTAAAAGGAGGATTGTCGATATATTTTTTATATGTTGCAGCATTAACTATACGTATTGTAATTAACTTTCTCTTTATTGGTTCGGATAGATTTTATTTTAATAAAGAACACCGCACCGCTATTATGCCCATGATTCACATTAATCCAGCAATGACAATATTGGCTTTTACAGTTGCGGACTTTCTTCTTATCATTGCTATGGGTCTGATTATAGGAAGAAATGCAAGAGTTCTAAGATATTATTATCAACAGAAAAAGAGAACGGTGTCCTGAAGTAAACATGCTTCCCAAATTTGACCAACTGTGTATTCAATGTAAAGTAGCAGAGGCTTTGGGTGCCGTCACGGGTTAGGTAGCGGTTTTTTCGCTATCTTTTCTGTGGAGGTTATACATATGTTCAATTTCAGACTACATGCTTCAGCTACTGATGAGCAAGATATTGATAGCACGAAATGTATTGGAAGAGTTGCAAACAAAGTCAACATAAGCGAAAAAAATGTTGTTAGGCGTGGCGTGTCTGCAGGAAAAGATCTTATGGGACTTGCAGCAGCTGTCCTATATAGTTTCATGTTTTACTCTAGGACATGATGCCGGATATTCTGCAGCAGAAAAGGAAATTACTAGATGTGATTTGATTAGTATTCCTTCGGTTGTACACCACTCACCACAATTTGAAATCGGCTGGAAAGCCGGCTGGTTACAAGCAAACAAGGAGTCTCATAATGCCAAAAAAACATACGGGGTAAATTGTAATAAGTATTAATAAGTCAAGTGTCATAACAAATGTCATTTTAGCACCATGTTCCAAGCTATAACTACTTCGAAATCTCGGGATGTAATAAACAATAACGACATTAATCTGGGATACATACAATACATATTCGAGAATTGTAAATACCGACGCAGACGGCTGGCTAGGTTAGATCGTCGGACCTCTTGAATATCTTGAGAACACTTTAAAGACCATAAAAGATATAGCGAATAAAGCGAACAAGGATCCAAATAACATTAAGGTAATTCTTTTTACATATCCCATCATAGTTGATTCAAAAAGCCAATCAACAAATGAAGATCAGAGATTTCCATTAACAGGAACAATTGATCAAGTAGGCAATGATATGCAAAGAATAAAACAAATGGGGATAAATCATATAATATTTGCGCATAATTTTATCTCTTTAGGAAGAGATCTTGACAAGGTTATGGGCATAACAAAGCAGCTTTCTAAGTTTGCTAGATAAGGAAAACAATAGTGATGTAATTGCACGATTAATCAATCAATCATTCATATTCCAAGTTATTACTTTTTGTGGAATTATCATTATAACATATTCTCCAATACCGATTTTTTGGTACTGAAGATATTTATTAGACAGCAATTTGTGAGCTCTTTCGAATAATAACAGTTCGTTTCGTTCTAATTCCTTACCTCCTATTATCGAGGCCTTTCCTTGAATCATAATGAAATAAAGTTTTGTCCAGTCTTCATTGTATTCATCTATTAATAAGGCAACGTTTGGATTTTGTTGTATGTTCTTTGCTCTTTTTAGCTTTTCAGGCTTAGATCGCTTAGTCTTCTCATCTATTGGTATAAAGTAACAATCATTATCAAAAACAAATACAACTGGTATCAAATGTGGCTTACATTCTGAATCAACTGTTGCTAGCCTAGCTACTGTAGCTTTATCGATTATCGTTTTAAGATGTATATCGTTAATCACAAAGCATCATTATTAATTATACTATATGACCTTATGTTGTATAGCATTTGGTACCTTATTTCAGAGGACGCATTTTATTTCAACACCATATCAATATTTTAATCAACGCCATATCAAGTAGGTAATCTGTTATAGAATATTAATCCTACATGAACCTTTATCATGCAGCGTTGAAAACCTTTATAGAATAAGGTTAAATATTTTGTCTCGCATTAAAGTAATAGAAGCAAAAATTGTCCAAACGGAGGAATCTTGGATGATTGTATACGAAAGGGTTCGAGACCCAAGCATTTTATATACTAAAGTACATCTCAGAGGGTCGAGGAAAGAAATAGAAGAATTTTATGGCGATGAACAGCTTGTATTGATATGGATAAATTATCTGATGGAATGTAATTACTTGAACACTGTTTCAGTGGTGACAAATGAAGACTGCATTTTTGAGGAACTTTATCGATTCTACTACTAGAGAGATTACGACTTTATACAAGTAGATTTGCCAAAAAGGTGGCGAATTAGGTATTCAGGTATAATCTAAATCAGGTGAATCAGTTCTCCTTATATAGCTGCCCCTTGTTGTTAAATCGAGAACCAGATAATCATTGAATCCGCCTGAATAAATTAATACATCTTTTTCCTACCCTATATGTTAAATATACACTTTCTGTTTATATAACTTGTTCTATATTGTAATTTGAATTCTTGCGTGACATTCAAACCTATTAAATATCTTTCAATTGGAGCAGCCTACAAACGGCTTAGACAAAACATTAGGGTCCGTCCGCAAGCTGAGGACGTTTTAGTTCTGGAATCTTATGGACGAGTTCTGTCTGAAGATCTAATGTCAGAAGTGAATATACCTATGTATGATTCCTCGAACATGGACGGGTTTGCGGTGTTAGCTAACGATATTAAACATGCTTCGGATTTCGGTCCAATAACGTTAAAAATAGTCAGAAATGTCGGATTACGTAATGTTCCAAGTGTTGTCTTGCATTCTGGGCAAGCATATAGAATATCTACTGGAGGCTATTTGCCTAAAGGGGCTGATACCGTTGTTCCTATTGAATCCACACATATCTCAAAAGATAATGTAGGAATTCTGGCCTCTCTTCCAATGGGATCTTTCGTCTCTCCTTTAGGTAAGGATGTACGGAAGAAGTCACTTTTACTACACGGAGGAAATGTACTAAGAGGACAAGATGTCGCATTATTGGCTATGGTTAGTATTTTTAGAGTGCCGGTATTTAGAAAGCCTAGAGTTGCAATAATTCCAACAGGAGACGAGCTAACTGATAATCTAAATGAAATTAACGCTGCTACTGCTAAGATTATGAATACTAATAGCCATATCATTTCTAGATTGGTACAGGAAGGTGGCGGGGTGTCTTTTGATTTGGGTGTAACGCCAGACAATGTAAACAAGGTCAGAAAGAAGATCAGAATGGCTTTAGAGAAAACTGATATGATTCTAACAACAGCAGGTTCTTCAGTGGGAGAATATGATGTTGTAGAACAATCCATCAACTCTCTGGGAAGACCTGGTGTATTGGCTCACGGTGTGAAACTTGATCGTGGACGGGTGGCTGGTGTAGCAGTGTTAAAGGGTAAACCGGTAATTATCCTACCTGGGCCTATTCAGGGAGCGGTTAATGCTTTTATCGTATTTGCTGGACCAATTCTTCGATATCTGTCAGGGCTGCCAGAATTTAATGGACTACGAATAGTAGGAACATTAACAAAAAAATGGGAGGCACGTAAAAAATTTAGTAAATTCACAAAAATAGCTTATGTCAGTGCCTGGTTGTCAAAAGATGGTGATGTTAAGGCAACTCCCATAACAGGTGATACGGCAATGATGACAGTTTTGACCAAAGCAAATGGTTATCTACTATTACCTGAAATGACAACAGCAATTGAAGCAGGAGAAAAAGTATACATTAACGTGCTGCCCGGTCTTTCATACACTTCCGGCCATTCCACAAACTTTTTGCGGCGAGGGCACACCCATACTATCTAGAACGAGGATCGCTACTTCCTCCTGTAGCTAGTCTACTGTTCTATGCTGTATAATAAAAGCGGTTTCAATTCTATCTTAGTCAGTTTCTAACCCCGTGCTGTATAGGGAACCATGCTTGTACCATACTAGTTTCAATCCTATCTTAGTCAGTTTCTAACGTTTCAAAGCTATCGTCGCCCACGTGAAGTATGCTCAGTTTCAATCCTATCTTAGTCAGTTTCTAACTTTACGTTCTCGCACTTTCGCATACACTTCCAATGCTGGTTTCAATCCTATCTTAGTCAGTTTCTAACTCTTAGTTCATTCTTCTGGTTCTCACTACCTTGCTCAAGTTTCAATCCTATCTTAGTCAGTTTCTAACGTCTAGCTAACATGTCGAACCTATATATTCCTGCCGAGTTTCAATCCTATCTTAGTCAGTTTCTAACTCTTCTATCTTCCTTTCTATATTCTCTATCCGGGTTCTGTTTCAATCCTATCTTAGTCAGTTTCTAACCCGTACTTTTTACGCTCATTTTGCATTAACATGGATATATTCTTTGTCGTGGATTTACAATTCTTCATCCAAAATATAAAGGTCCACGATCTCATATTAAATTATTGTCGAAGGCTCTGATCTCAGTGTTCCTATTGCATGTTTCTTAAGCAGCTGCCTATCCCTAACTTGATATATTAACAAATGATCCTTCTCTTTATTAATACGATGTGATATACCTGCTTTAACCTCCTCTAATTGTGCGGGCGTCAATTCGCCTTCAAATACGGAATTCTGCACCCATTCAAGATATCTCTTCAAGTATTTACGCAGATCATCGATTCGTTCAACCTGAAGGTCATACACATAGAGATCAAAGCTACCATCTACAGGATGGAAAAGTATTCTATCACAGATCGCATCGAGAAGCACACATTACACTACTGATGAGGAGAGAGGGGGAAATGTACATCTTCTAATATTCAGATCTATGGAACTTAGCATTACAGGACAAATTCAGAAATTAGGTTTTACACAAGATGAAATAGGCATAGAGATATCCCAACTTCATCAGTGGTTAGATACATCGAACCTAGATGACGGCAATATAAACAATCTTGTATTACTTTTCCCAATCTATTGTAGACAGAGTGCTATTATGAAAAGCGAACCAAATAATCTGATTGCAAAGTATGATATACATAACCTGTTGATAAATGAATGCACCGCTAGAATAGTGGATGAGAACGAAGGAAGCATCTTAAAAACAATATTGCTGAGTAATATCGATAAAGTCCAAAATATTAATGGTGATATTGTTATGGTGGAACTTCCTCCGATACCAAAAACTATGTGGAAAAACGAATAGCCAAAATACAAATCTGGCACGATGACCTTGGTCTAGTTAGGGAGGATTCAATTAATACAGATAATGGTTTTGAACATTCAGATGATGTCAAAGTTCCTTACTCTGAACAAGTGTTCATCGTACATGGTCATGATTCAGAATCTAAATACGAATTAGCCGAAAT
>JBAVTY010000487.1:0-2078 GCA_049696495.1 Candidatus Nitrosopolaris sp. | reverse complement strand
TCTTATTTTTTTCCTCAGGTTAATAGTAACAGCCTAGTTCAATATCTGGATTTGTGGTTTAGAAGATTTCAGTCGTATCAGCACAGAATTGGTAATGATATCAACAATAGTGATAATAATATTGCTGAACGACATTACTTTACAGTTATTCATGATATAAATATGAACTTCTCAATTGCGCTAAAAACGATTTTGCAAGGACTAATCGTACCGATTATCAAAAGCCATATAGAATTTCGAGACATTACTGCAAGCGCAATCTCATTTTCTTTTAAGGTATCTAGATAAAGAGAAGGAATTGTTTATCGTGCCATACTGTCCCTAGCAGCCACATTGATTGAGGGCATTCTATTAGCGCGTCAAAACGCAGCTGTCCCTAGCAGCCACATTGATTGAGGGCATTCTATTAGCGCGTCAAAATGTAGCTGTACTATAAAAATAAAAAGGGTTTGAGAGGTCTTTTTAACCATTCTCTTCAGTTTTTGATGTTTGTTGGGTTTGATCTACGGTGAAAGTTATGGGTTTGGTCTAGGTATTATTGGAGGTCGCGTTGGAAGGTGAGGGTCTGGAAAAGGTGGGGCTGATCGTGTAGTAAGAAATGGAAGCAGGGACGGTCTAGCAGCAAGTGTTGTTGTTGTTTAAAGCCTGAGAATCATTAGAATATTGTGTATTTGAATCAGTTGAATTTCCAGGGAGATATTCAGGACATACACCATCTACTGGATTCTGTGTGTTCTGATATAGGATATTAAAGTACTTTCGTCCTCATTTGAATAACCATATTTGCTTACTTCGTTATAGCAATATAAACCCATAAGTACATATTAGCATATCTTCCTGGAGGATTACAAAAATAATCATGATGGCCATATTGATGGCAGCAGCAATGATCCTAGCGCCCTTTCGAAAAACTGAAAAAAAACACAACGAAAGAAAACCTTAGGAAGTCACGGGTGCCCTTGGATGCTGTTAATCATCGTCTATACACACACCCCTTTTTGTCAAAAAATTGACTTCCGGGGCAACGCGTGGGTGATATCCAGCAGATATTAAAGGTAGTTACAATTTTTTTGCAATAACAAGTAACAAAAATTGTGAATATTGAACGGATGTCAATCCACAACATGAAATTTTCACGGACCCTACGGCTACGTAAATTATAAGTTGGTGGTGTCATTGCTTCAATAAATTTGTAAATCCTAAATGGAATAATTGCACGCCGTAAGAGCCTTGATATAATTAGGGATATTATCATAAGATCTTCGATCCAAGAAATGGAGATCTTACCACTTAATCTCGTTTAGAGAAAACCCAACCAATTATTACGTTTAGTCATGTTGAAATGTTATGTAATAACAAAGGAGAACAATACCTGTGAGCTGATACGTTTTCCATTCATGACTTACGCGGAGTCAAAATAAGAAAAAAAATGGGCCGAGGCTTATTTGGGTTCGTGAGGATACTGGCATCAGGCATGGTGGATGGAACAATTGCTTCACGTTGTCGATAACAAGGCAACTGACATGTCACATCACGCGCTTAATCATATCGATATAGCGTCTACTTTGTTAGGGATTGCCGGGTTTATTCCCGGTCTCATTTTTGAGTTGACATGTTGTTGAAAATAGCAATGAATTTCAGAAATACACTATCCTCTCATAAAGAAGAATTTGACAAAATCCAAGGATACGACGACGTAAAGAATATGATAAATCGCGCCCAATTTTGTGCTTGGCTCATTTGGTCGATAGCAATAAACTACTAGTGATATTTTTACATTTAATATTAATATCAAAATAATTTAATATCAATATTAGTACTTAATTTAATATTACTATATTATATAAGAAAATAATAATCCATAGTCGGGTTTTATATAAACTAGATGACGAATCCCACGAGTGATACTCACAAATGGCATTCGTCATCCTCTTTATTATCTAATCATCCTTAACATATGTTAATGAATTCAAAAACAGGAGTTGCTTTCAGCATCGTAGCTATTGCAGCATTAGTAGTACTGTTTGCATCAGGTCCATTAGCAGCAACCCAAGCACAAGCATTCGGCTTCGGTCACG
>JBAVTY010000486.1:0-3317 GCA_049696495.1 Candidatus Nitrosopolaris sp. | reverse complement strand
TTAACAACCGGGGAGTATTTTGTTCTACTGATGCAGGTCTTGCGTGGAAAGAGTTAGATCTAACATGGTCCAAAGAATATCTTTCACAACATCCTTGCGCACTAGCAATTCGAGGACAGGACTAGTAATTCCATAATCGGCATTGATCAACAAGAAAAAGAAATTCGTAATACGGCATTTGTGGAGATATGCTTGCAGCCGCAGCACGCACTGATACTACCGCATCGTTATCAAAGGATGAATATTGGAGTTATTGAAGCGTAGTCTAACCTAATTCTTTCATTATTGCAAAGATCCTGGAGATCCGCAACCTCCTATGCATCTCATAACACGATCTGTACAAGGTAACTATACCGTTTTTTACTTTTCAGGCAAAAACAGCCTGTCCAACTCTTTAACACAGCAGAGATGGACTCTACTTTTTATGACAGATTCTATTCATACATGACAAAAGGCGAATTCATTGGGATGGGCAGGGCAACCCCAGAAAAATTTCAGTTTTCGGTTAAAGTTCCAGAAACGATTACACATGTTAAACGGTTAGATGTCAATAAAGGAGCCATGATATTTTTCAATTGCAATTTTTTCTATGATGTCTTTTGTTTTGTACTTCCGGAGTGACAATATATGTGCTACTTTGCCAAGTAGTACAATTTGTGAAAGCGAAGTAGTACATTCTGTGTAATAGTAGAGATATCAGTTAAGTAGACACATTTTGTCAGAAAAAATAGAATACCTTTATCACATATTCTATATTTCCGGATTGCAAGCTCCTCTACTTTCTTTTTTGAGATACGCTTCGATAAAATAACCCTATGTACTAATTCATCGTCTGATGTCGACTGAATTGGTACATTCCTGTTCTGAAGATTAGCTAGCGAATTATCGGATGCCATTTAGTTATATATGTCCGGCTCTGCACGTACGAACTTTTTACTCTCATCGCATTCTACAAATATCGCACTCTTACTCCTGTCCATAGCGTCTCTCACCATTTGATATTTCTTCCTTGGTATTGTAAATCCAAGTCTAGTCGCTGGAACTTGATCAGCCGTTTTTATCGATATTCTCTGAAGAGCCTCACTTAGCTGGCTGACTTTATCCTGTAACTCAAGACAACTTGAGCACTCTATGGTTTGTTTTTGTAACGGGCCCGAGGATGCAAAATCATCGACGGTAGATGACTTTGTATCCGTTTTTAGTTGGTTGTAACTAGACTGGTCTACTACAGCAACAGGGGAGGCTTCACCAACACTAAGAGACCGATCCTCTCCCAATAAAGAGCTCATTACTTCTGTGTCAGGAGCATTACTGTCAATGTCACTGGGCTTGTTACTCTCTGAAATTTGATTTCCATTTGTACTAACTACTAATTCTGGTTGCTGTCCTCCTGAAAGATGGTTTTGTTGGCTTTCAGTTCTGGTATATTTTCGTTTATATTCGCGTGGTAAACATTCTTCAATCCATCCTTCACTGATTTTGCCCTCCTGAATTTTGTCTTTCAGGATCTCCTTGATCTTTTTGCAGATCTTGGCCCGTTCTTCAAGATGCTCCTCATCCAACTGCCTTGCCGTCTCGAGAATCAATTCTTTTGCTTTTGTTAGGCCTAAGTGCATTTGATCGACAGCAATTCTAAGGTTTCTTGCAATACTCTTGACATTTTCTGGAAGTGAATCAATAGTTGCATCTTTCGATGCGGACCCGTGACATAAATCATCCTTGTTATCGTCGTCCCGTTGTTCTTCCTCCCAGTACGCTTTTCTTTGTTTAAACCCTTGCAGCTCTAGCTCTTCTTGTTGTTCTGTTGGAATAGGTCCGTCGGTTTGTGGCTTTGTCATTTCAGGTTCTGTCATTTCGGGTGCTATTGTCATCAGCTTTTCGACAATGATCGCACAACTTCATGAAGTCTCCACTTCCAACTTCTAATTTCAATGCCTCTGAGGACGCTTCCGGTCTATGACTACAATTGCAAGTACAAATGATCTCAAATCCCAGACCTTCCCAGCGAGAAGGGCAGCCCTCATGTAGACCCCTCTTGCATTCTCTACTTATGAATTCCAGAATCATTTTACTCCATCTCAGTTAAGGTGTAGCCATGTGAATTTAATGCCTGATTCAACAGCTGCTCGACTGCGGAACTGATAGTCAGATCCTGTACAGTTGCGAAATCTCTTACCTTGCCCCATACGAAGCGAGGCACGTCAATTAACGTTCTCATAAGATAATTTAATTTATTTAGTATTCTATATATGTAGGCGTTTTATAGTATTTTAAGTAAAATGCCTATATCCACACCTTCGAAATGGTACCCAAGGAAAGCCCCCACTCTCCAAATTAAAATACTCAATTTGATCGCAATTGAGGGACAGGTATCAAAGACGATGGCTA
Organism: Candidatus Nitrosopolaris sp.; assembly: GCA_049696495.1. Classification (GTDB taxonomy): domain Archaea; phylum Thermoproteota; class Nitrososphaeria; order Nitrososphaerales; family Nitrososphaeraceae; genus Nitrosopolaris. Next base: position 929 of record JBAVTY010000486.1, on the reverse strand, counting down.
AAAAATTGACTGGCTCTCATCACGCTGATGTATCTAATGCTATTGATGAACTTGCCAAAAAGAAATTTATTGAATTGAAGCTAACGTCTTTTCTTCGCCCAAAAACCCGTCAAAGGAAATTTTTCCAATTGACACACAATGGTATTCAAGCGTTCATAGATGGAAAGCCTTCCCCTGCTGAGTTTTGGAAGGCACTTTTATGGTATTGCAGATTGCGTAAAAAAGAGATCGACTGGAACACATTCGATTCATTATATCGTCATTTTCAAAATATCTATCTTGGCTATACTCCTCATCGTAACCATTTTTTTCAGTTTAGATTCATAGATTTATTATTTAAAAAATGGTTAAAGGACAATGACAAAATATACGATCCGGCACGTGACAATATAGTTAAGGGAGTTGTCATATCCCAACGTATTCTAGAATGTCTTGGAATGAACCGCTTGCTTACTCTTGGACAGTTATGTCAATACATTGAAGAGCAAAGACCTATTTTTGAGGGTGATGAGAAAATCGACGACCTTCCCATTTTAGGTCATAGCATAGATAGTTCAGAAGAAGGAATCAAGAGCGCACTCGAAAAGTTTACTTTGCCAGGAGACTACCATGGGCCTTATTATTCACACAGACCAGAGCTTAGATATGACTTTGATTGGCTACTGAACCAGTATGCTGATTTTATCCAGCATCTTGTAGTTGTCCCACGCTTAGAAAACGGTGAAACAAGATATGAGCTGTCGTTGTTTGGAATTGCCCTCTTGCTTTCGGTTAGGGTCTACTATCAATTTTTGAATCCTGATATGTTATTCTATAATAACCTTGAATTCGGAGAATTTTCCAATAAACTATCGACTAACTACAAGGATAAACTTCCGCTGATCTTTGGAAAGTGGGATAGTCTAATGAAGGAAACATTAGGATATAAT
>JBAVTY010000485.1:0-2641 GCA_049696495.1 Candidatus Nitrosopolaris sp. | reverse complement strand
TGAAAGAAGCATGGAATCCTGAACAAGCAGCCATGGGAAACTCTACTCTGCCTACAGTCTGTGACAAACTAAACGTCATGGCATCGATACATAACAGGAAGCTCATTGCTGCACTATCAAGGGAGCTTAATCAAAAGGACTTCATAATCAATAAACTAGAGGAGAGAATTGAGTCACTAGAGCAGAGATTGAGAGAACATGGGCATGTTGAGTCACTAGAGCAGAGATTGGGAGAACATGGGCATGGCTAGCGCCATTGGCTGGCTACTTGATGTCACTGTTGACGGAAATGCGGGGACATTATGGATAAAGACGACAGATGGAAATATCCTCAGATTAGTGGACAAGTATCAGCCCTGCTTCTACATCCTGCCAACCGATGAAAGCGCAGGCATCAAGCTCTTTCATACTTTGTCTCAGCAACCTAAGATAACCAGAGTGGAGTGGCAGAATAGATTCACTGATGTTTTTGAACATGATGGACATGGAGTGCGACGGCTGCTTTGTGTTTATTTAGAATCCATATACTACCACAAGGCACTTTTTAAAAAACTGGAAAAAGACCCAAGAGTTGCCCGGCTGTTCAATACTGACCTATCATATATCCAACAGTATTTGTTTACCACATTAAAGATTGAGCCAACAAGCAAAGTAAAGGCAGAGTATGATGGCACTGATTTACGAACCATAACCAAGATAGACGAACAGGATGATGGCGTACACTCACCAACATTTACAATATTATATTTCGAGGTTACAACACTGTCATCCCTCTACAGTTTGGACTCGCACGATGTCAATGACCCTATCAAACAGATAACAACCAGATATCAAGAAGAGCAAGAGGTGACATTTGCAGATGATGAAGCAACAATCCTCGAAGATTTCTGCAACTATGTATTAACCAATGACCCAGACATTCTAATCTCGACCGAGCAGCATTGTCTAGGTACTAGTGTTCTTGAGTATCTAATTGCAAGAATGGAGGAGCTTGGAATTGATATTAAACTCCGACGGACGAATAAGAGAAATGCTATCGAAGGTAGAGCGTATCTTGACAGTGATTCGTTTGACAATATAGTTGGATTAATCGAAAAGACTCGGTTCGGTTGTCTTCCATTATCGTTGGCAGAGCGTTACAGTATATCCCGTCTAATAGACAGCCGGAATTGTTGCGAGCTTACACAACGAGGATTTGTAATATCTCGCACAGACAAACTAGAGCGTATTCGGACTATTGAAGAAATATTCGCTTGCGATAAAGGTGGCATGATATTCTCACCTCGGGTCGGCTTACATGAGAACGTCGCGGTACTAGATTATGAGAATGAGTACGCCAATCTAATTCTTAAACACAATTTGAGCTACGAGCGGTGCATTGACACTAAAGGTCTGCTTCCAACTGTATTAGAAAATGTCCTGAAGAGGCGGATAATGTTCAAGGATTTACAGAAATCGTTTCCGGTTAACACACATGAATGGCTTTGTTGTGAGCAGAGAATTGCGGCACTCAAGAATATCCTCGTAGCTCTTTACGGCACCACCGGATCATTTTGGAATAGACTTGCCAATGTAGACACGTTTGAAGAGATAAATCGGTTGTCGCGAGAGATATTGATAAGGAGCAAAGATATTGTGCAAGGATTAGGATATGAGTTGCTGTATGCAGACACCGATTCAGTATTTCTGAAAAAGAGTGGAGCAACCTTCGATGACTTTGTATCTGTCAAAGACATCTTAGCCAGAGAGACAGGACTTCCAATAACCCTCGAAACGTGCTACAAATTTCTTGTGTTGCTTCCGCTAGAGGCTGACGAGAAGTTGGAGGCCCTAAAGCACTATTATGGCATTACTTATACCAACGAGTTGGTTGTTCGGGGAATAGAAGCAAGAAGACACGATGCACCAAACTTCATAAAAAACTTTCAGTCTGAAGTGCTCTACACGTTATTCGATTGTAAGGATTCGGCTGAAATAGTGTCTAGAGGATACGAGAATGCTTTATTGCTTGTCACAAGAACGATAGACAAAGTCATGACCGGTGAACTGGAACTGAAGGACTTGGTAGTATCAAAGATTCTGAGACAAGATTTGTATAAGTATAGAAGTCTGTTCCCCCATGTATCTGCAGCTCTTCAGTTAACCGAGGCCGGAGTACCATTGACGCGTGGAGATACTATCCAATACATCTACACGGACGCAGCTCATTCCAATCCTCTCCGAAGGGTGACCCCTGTAGAATTATTCGAGGAAGGGACAGAGCAAGTTTATGACAAGGAGAAATATCGAGAAATGCTTCTTGAGGCTGCAGAAACTGTGCTTGGTTATTTCGGCTTCGACAGGACGCTATTTGGAGATACTAGTCGCAGCAAAAACAGAAAGTGGTGGCATCAGCTCAGGGAGCAGCGTCAAAAGGATATAGATATCGAAAAGTCTTCAAACCTCTAATTCTGCTCTGTTCCCCAGACATTTCGGGTTGCAGCTTATTCCCGTAACCATTCCTTAAGCCTATCCTTCAATTCGAGAATACGTGATGGTTCACGAATTGCAGTATTTAATTGACCATTAACCCACAGGCAGAGCATAGCTCGTTCTCCTAGTCTATACTTCTCAAATATCTTAAACAGATCCTGGTTCCTGC
>JBAVTY010000484.1:0-11312 GCA_049696495.1 Candidatus Nitrosopolaris sp. | reverse complement strand
TGAGATCACTATAACAAGTCAAAAGTGCCTTATTAACCATGTCTGGAAGTTCAATCGTAACCATATAACCATATTTCCTGGAAACATGCAGTGGTAGCAATTTATCTTTTGGATAGATCCTGAGGTGGTGGGGGTCTCTAAAGTGTATTGATTATCTGTGTCACAAACCTTTTCTGACCATGTAGTTTTGAACTATATCAGAGTTTGCGATGCCATTTATAAGGTATTTAACTTGTGTTTTATTTAGACGATTATATGAAGGGGCTTATCTTTGACCTGGTCTACTTCCTAACTGAGCCAGTGTATTATGACCCATGGGAGGAGGCATTTGACGAATCGATAAATATTGAATCTTTTCAAAGGGCAAATTATTTACTTGAAGGAATGCGAAGGATCGGATTAGTCAAAAGAATTTTTGAACTGAAGCGGTTTGATGAATCAAGAACAACACAAGCAACAAAAAGCAAGGATGACCTCTGCAAGATATTTAGCTTCAAATTTGAGCGCGCATGCGAGTTCGTCACAAACTTAGTCATCTGCTTTATTGACATGGTGTTAGTGCAACTGCTTGGATTTGGGAAGGACCAGTTTCATGTCATAATTATTCCATACCAGATGACGAAAGGTTTGCGTCTAGATACAGAAGATTTCAAATCATTAAATTCAGAGATCAGACATACTCGATCGGCTATTGACGTTGTGTAGGCGGTGTGATTAATGAAGGTGATTATATTTTCCCATGAATCTGATCTTGACGGTTTATTTTCAGCAGCTATCGGACTGATTCGATATCCGCAAGCGAGAGTTGTGTTTCTGAATTACGGAACAGAGAGCTTTATGAAAATGAGATGTTTCATAGAGTCGGCAACTCGGTCCACGCAAGAACAAGGTATTATCATCATTTCGGATTTAGGACTCAACTCCGACACTAGTCTGATCGATGCCTGTAGGGAAACCTTTTCAATAGCCAAGAAAAATAATTGGAATATAGTATGGATCGATCACCATCCTTGGTCTGAAACAGCGATCAAAGGTATTGAATCTTTTGTTGACCTTGTGTTGGACAGTACCGGTTCCAAGTGCGCCGCAGAGTTGATTTATGAAAAATTTCTTTCCGGAAACCGTCTGGCGGAAAAACTCGCAAGTTTAGCTCATACAATGGATTACTTTACAAATGATCAATATCTAACTCCTACTTCCGAACTTATAAGGTATTATCATAACTTCCCTGATCGCTACCGCCGCCTGATCAATCTCGCAAAGAAATCTTCACAGGGAATATTATGGGATATCGAAATGCAAGCAGCTTACAGCGAATATGCACTATTACGAGACGACGCTAAGGAACGCGTACTTTCTACAATGCGAATACGAGAAATCCATAAAATCAAGGTCGCATTTATACAATCATCACCATTCATTCAGAACAGTTTATTTTCTGAAGAGGTTTTCAAAAAAACAGGCGTGGATCTTGCTTTGTTTTATAGCACGGACGGTCGAGTAAGTATACGACGAAATAATAATAAAATTTCTTGTAATGATATCGCTGCTAATTTAACTGAAGGAGGCGGTCACGTATTCGCAGCAGGCGCAACCTTTCGTAGTAATCCAAGTGATATTGAGTCGATCATATCGGAGTTGGAGGGTGCAGTTTTGACGACGTTAGAAAAGCAATGATAATGACTAACATAGTCATATTCTATTGGATCCGATGATTGACTAAGATGCACAACATATGTCCTCTTTTGACCCAGTACGCACGTTTGTATTTGTATTTATGACGATGAAATTTAAAGAAATTGGTGACTGGTTTCATAATGGAATTTATATCGATAGTCAAAAATCTTGCTAGATGGAGACAGATTTTAGAAAAAATGAGTTTACAGTCTACCGGTGTTGTAAAAGAGAAGAGATTTTAAAATGTGCATCCATTGTAAAGACTGGAGGGGTAATAGTTTATCCCACTGATACAGTATATGGGATTGGTTGCGATCCATTTTTGGACGAAGCAGTGGAAAGAATCTTTGAAATAAAGGGTCGAAATAAAGCCAACCCTTTTCCCATTTTGGCATCAAACATACAGGACATAGAAAAAATTACATTACTAGGTGAAAATGGTAAAAGATTAGCTATGGCATTCTGGCCAGGCGCCCTCACCATCATCTCTACACTTATTGATACAAGAATTTCCACAAATGTAACAGCAGGTAAAACGACTGTTGGGGTTAGAGTACCAAATAATAAATGTGCAATTACTCTGTTGAAGCATTGCAAATATCTCGTGGGTACTAGCGCAAATAATTCAGGAGAGAAGCCTTGCAATTCAATCTCTGAGGTGATTTTATCTCCGTTGAGAGGTTTCGACGCGATTTTGGACGGAGGTCATAGCAAACAAGGCGAATCAACCATTTTGGACCTGTCAGGACGTGTTCCCAAAATCACTCGTGAAGGAGCAATCTCATCTGAGGAAATCGCCAGGGTTCTCTCAGCAGACAAGAACTGATCTACGTTATGGATTTTAATCTCATAGCTTCCACATATAGACATCGAGAAGAGGACGCACAGAATGAACTCCATAGCATTCTTGAGTTGTTTGGAGATCCAAAGCCAGGATCAGACATTACCGAACTTGTCGGTATCTTGGTGGGGCGTACTGCTCTTGAGCCAATTGAAGTAGTGAAGAGAATAAAAGAACTAGTCCGTAACGAACCATGGCGTGTCAGATACATCCTTAGACTTTTACCAATAGAATTTGCTATTACTGATGGTGGGTTGGATTCGATTACAAATGCTGCCAAGAGACTCACTTCAAAGATAAAAAAGCTCGAAACTTTCAGGATAACTGTCGAGAGGAGAAATACCTTCTTGCGTTCTTCTGAGATAATCGCAAAAGTTGCTTCAGAAATTGATAACAAAGTAGATCTAGAAAATCCTGACTGGATCGTACTTGTTGAAATAATCGGAAAACTTGTGGGGATATCTGTTTTACGACCAGATGAAATATTCAGCTCGGTCATAGAAAAGCGTCAGGATGGCGACGTTACTTGGTGAGCAAGGCTCCCCTTTCTGAAAGAAAGCTGGTGAAGGCAACCTCGTCTGATAAAAATTCATTCAATTGTACTCCGAGCCGTTTGCAAATAAGTTCCTTCTTTGCTTTGCTTGGCTTTAAAACATAGCCGTCTATCTTAAAATGCATAGTACAAATACCTCTAGCAACTTTTAGCAGCTTTTTTTTATTTTTTGAGAAAACAATAAAGCAACTTGATGCTTGATTCCTCAAACCTATCTGCTTTAAAGCTACCGATATTTGATTCGTGCAGGATATTCGGAGAAGAAGATCCATTTCAAGTGTACTTGCCAATATGATTTTTCTGTTTTGTGACTCGATAGTGACTTTTAAGGCTTGGAGAATGTGGTCGATTCCATATGCAGCATCGGCCGATACAGCCTGTATCGAGACCGCTCCTTTTGAGGTCTTTCTTATATCCTCAATAAAACCGCAGGCATATTCCTTATCTAAGTCAGAAACTCCTATAACGGTAGTAAATATATTACCCACCTTGTGTATTCGGTTCTCTGGTTTCAGGAACTCCCTCTCTACCTCCGTCCAGTCTAAATACATTAGTTGCGACGAAGATCAAATAATACATCGACAGAATAAAGTCGATTGCTTCTTACACGGCATCTGGCTACCCACCATGCGCAACTGTCACAATGGTCACGGTATCCCCACTTTCTACTACAGTATCAGTGCCATTAAGTGAGGAAGATTCGATACCATTAACCGCTACCAGAATATTATTAGGAGTCAACACTCTCGGTTCCTTCACGTTGCGCTGTAATAACATCAGTATTTCAGATATCGAGAGACTAGCCTGCTCCAGGATAACTGATGGCTTGCCAACCGCTTTTTTCACGCCACCGAGGAGTTCCAGCTTTATCATGATTCACAACACGTCTATTGTATTTCTGACTCGGTTGTTTCCTCAGGAGTAGAAACTTTTTCTGTACTGCGCTGACAAGACGTGATGTATCCAGCTATTCTATTTCTGAGCAGTTTAGATCTTACAACGGCTATATTCTTAAGAGTGGCCTTGTTTTGGTCAAAATCTGTACCGAAGTTTTCTGGATATCTTTCCAAAATTTCATTAGAAATGCGCTTGATTCTATTCATTCATCAAAATATTGAATAAGAGGTTAAATTTATCTTTATTGAAAATATTCAGTAAAGGGGATATTAAGCATTGTCTTGATGGCTGCCATATTCTGAGACATAAAATTTAACCTTTATTGAGTATTGCTGACTGTTCGCAAAATAAAATAGGGATGTGTCACGCGTGTATTGGATATGGTGTCAAGTATCCGTTTGAAGGAAGCCAAACTAGAATTCTTGACGTCTCTTGCGAAGAAGTCTTTACCTCTAGAATCTTGTGCGCTTTTGCTTGGTAAAAAAAACACTGACAATTTGGACGAGATTAGTGTAAGCGATGTGATCTCAGTAAAAAATAGTGATTCCTCTCCAGTATCATTTAGTATCGATCCTGACGATCTTATCGAAGAATATCAACTCTCCGAATCTAGAAATCTGCATGTTGTTGGAATTTTTCATTCGCACCCTGCGGAGCCATTTCCATCCTCAATAGACAAAAGTTATATGAAGATCAACCCCGTCGTGTGGCTCATCTATTCAACTGTAACAAATGAGGCCAGGGCATATATTTTCGAATGTAGACTCAAGGAAGTGCGATTGCTGGTTATGGCATAAGTCTCTCTGGGTCCCGAGGATACAGCACCATGTCTCTAATGTTATCTGAATGAGTCAAGACCATCATTAATCTGTCCAATCCAAGTCCCCAACCGGAATGCGGGGGCATTCCCCAACCGAACACTCTTAAATGGCGGTCAAAATTTGCAGGATGTAATCCTTGTTCTATTAATCTCTTCCGTAACTTTACAGGGTCATGTTGTCTCTGACCCCCAGAAATTAATTCTAAATAGCCATATTGTAGATCAAAAGACTGAGTCAATTTGGGATTGTCTTGTTTTTCATGTATGTAGAACGGTTTTAGCTCAAGAGGCCAGTCCATGATAAAATAAAACCCGTCATGTAATTTGCCCAGTGTTCGAAGTGATGCATCCGAGAGATCGTCACCGAATTCGAGCTTTTCTCCTTCCTTGCCTAACTCTTCCAGACACTCTTCGTAGGTGAGCCGGTCAATAGAACCTGGGATTGGAATTTTTGCCAGGTCATCCAATGCATCGGAGTCTTTTCTATCCGCCATCTGAAGCTTAAAAGCATTCCTTATAGCTTCCTCGGCGAGATCCATGGCGTCTTCGTAATTTATGAAAGCAGCCTCTATGTCCACGCTCAAAAATTCAGTTAGATGCCTCACCGTATGCGAATTCTCAGCTCTGAAGTACGCGGCTATTTCAAAAACTCTATCCAAAGCTAGGATTAATTGTTCTTTGTAAAGTTGTGGGCTCTGTGCTAAGTACGCTTGCTTCTTGAAATATTCGAACCCAAAAAGATTTGCGCCGCCTTCGCTAGCACTGCCTATGATTTTCGGTGTATTTACCTCAACAAACCCTTCTGATCTTAAGGTCGTTCTTATATTATTGAGCACCTTGGATCTAAGCAAAAAAATCGATGAAGTCTTAGGGTTTCTCAAATCTAGTGCTCTGGAATCCAATCGTTTGTCTATTCCTGATTCAACCCTGCCAGTAGGATCAATGGGTAGAGGATGGAGAGCCTCACCGACAATTGCTACTTTTCCAGCCTTTATCTCTAAAGGAAAATCCTTTGATTTGCTATGCTGTACAACACCTGATACAATTACTGCACTTTGACGTGGTGTATCTATGGCCATTTTCAGAGTTTCAGCAGAGAGGACGACCTGGGCCGCTCCTCGTACATCCCTAATCGTAAGGAACGCTACTTTGCCAATGTCGCGTATATCTTCAATCCAACCAGCGATACTTACTACTTGACCTACTATGCTGTCCTGAATTTGATCCGTGTAATGTGTCCTATGGATATCGTCAACACTCATATCATGAGTTCATCTTTTAAAATTAAGCTTCATATTCTATTATTAACTCGACGTTTCTAAGCTCCTTGGCAATGTCTTGGATTTTTGTTGCTCTGGAGGCATTCTTGGAGTCTTTTCGTTCTATTAGTACTTTAGTTAACTTCTTGCCATCCGGCAACCAGAAGAAGTTTAAACTCAGAACTTTTGATGGAAAAAATAGATTTTCTATAAACTTCCTGTCGGTTGCTTGTGCTTCAACAAACCATACTGCCCCATCAAATTCTGATTCTAGCTTCTTTAAAAGCTCGGGATTAGACCTCAAAAAAATAATATCAGAACCCCTAAAAAACAGAACCGAGTCCACTCCCAATTTGGCGGCACTGATCAGAGACAATGTGTTGACCGCTTGCTCTCGTTCAGCAAGCCTAGTCAATTTTATTGCTATCTCTATATCTGTAGGAGTTAATTGGCCAGCTTCTAATTTGGCCTCACAGCCAGCACAGAGAACCCCAGTTTTGGCATCAAACGAACAAATCGGTGTCTTCAACTATTACCACTTTTTATAAACTAGATTAAACGTCACGCCAATTATTTGTTTATTATTTGGACTTTAATAATCCGAGTCTTAGTCATTTGCCAGCCAGCTGCATACTAGCTCGTAGATTGTGGTCTGACCTGAAACGACGAAATTGCATGGTCATCTACCGTTGTACTTGCTCCTAGGCTAACGGAAATAATTTGAATCTTAATATTCGCTAGTTCCGGACTTGTCAAGTTATATTTTGCTGCTAGTGCAGTTCTAACCTGAGATTCTGGGTCGATGATCCGGTTTACCGGCGATGCTACTGTTATATCAAGTGGCTTTTCGACCATTGATGCTGGAAGTTTTCCCGATGTGTCGTTTACAATAGAAAACAGAACCTTGTCCATAGTTATATCATGAGGTGGCGTCAAGAGCGCATTCGCTGAATAGAACGCTTGTACGTCTAATAAATTCCCCTGGTCTTGAGACATAGGGCGTGAAAATACCGTAGCGCTGTTTCCTGAGAAAGATGCCAACCCACCTGCATCTAGCTGTGGTCGTATCAAAATAAACCCTTCCACCAAATTACCGGTGTTATTGTGAACGTTGAACAATTGGAGTATATCTTTGCATATTATGCTTGCAGAAGTTTGAGGCTGCAGAGTCTTTAAAATAGAAGTGGTACTTTTACCATTGTTGACAACTGCATTCCATAGAAAAGGTACTGTGTAAAGTTGATTGTTGAAGACACTAATGTCTGTGGTATAGTGTCCTGGTCTAAGTGGACCATCATTTCCATACACGGATCCACATTCAAATTTAGCACTGTAGATTACATCTCTATTTTGCGTGCTGTTATCAGCGCTCAACCCAATTGAATGCAAATGCACAAATGCTGATGTGGCAGTATGCTTGGATGTCAACTCAACGATCCTAGACGATCCGTTCACTAAGTAACCTGCCGGAGCTTTTAATTCTGTCACATTGAAGTTACCAGGTCGCAGTCCTGACACCATAATGATTCCACCAGTTGACTCCCCTGCACCTATGGAACTGTCCTTTGCGATATAGTTATTAGAACCTCCAAAAGGGTTTGGTGAAATTGAGTATACGGCGCCGTTTAATGGAGATCCGTCCGAACGAATCGTAATAAGCCTAAGAGACGAATCTTGAGAAGGAGTGCTCGAGAGCTGTCTATCGATATTGCTTCTGTCAACATGATTTTTAGAGAGTTCGACGGCCGCGAAGGTAATAATAACTGCAGTCGCTACAACAAGGATTGATATTATTATTTTAGTACTTTTTAATCTCATCAGGCTGGAGGTACTCAATAAATACTTGCATAAATTTATACTCTTGGCGAATAACGAATATGCATTAACACAGATAGATGATCTGGTTCAGCCCAATGAAACCCATTTAGATCGGTTATTATACGCATAAAATTAAATATTATTCCTGGATGACAAAACCGTCGCCTGCCAAGTTATCGGTATTAGGACTAAGAGCTTATTATTTTGCTAAGAATGGCGTTGTGAAGGCGGTTGATAACATAACGTTTGCGATAGGGGAGAATGAATCTCTAGGAATAGCGGGTGAGTCGGCCTGCGGCAAAAGTACTCTTGCGTCCACCCTCTTACGGGCTTTGCAACATCCTGGTAAAATCGTAGGAGGAAACATAATAATCGATGGAGTAGATATATCAAAGCTATCTGATAGTGATTTTAACAAATCGATACGCTGGAAAAAAATTGCGATAATATTCCAGGGGGCAATGAATACACTTGACCCTGTTTACAAGATAGGCGATCAGATGCGCGAAATTATGCAACAACATCAGTTCGAAGGAAATATTGAGGGTACTATTTTAAAGTCGTTAGAACAAGTAGGACTTGATCGAGATATCTCGAAGAGATATCCTCACGAGATAAGTGGCGGAATGAAACAGCGTGTAGTTATAGCGATGGCGCTACTCCTGAACCCAGATATTGTAATTGCAGACGAACCAACAACTGCCCTCGACGTAATTGCACAAGCACAAATAATTAATTTACTCAAGAGGCTAAAAAAGGAAAACGGTTTGACGATAATCTTGATTACACATGACCTCGGCATCATCTCAGAAATTGCTGAAAGGATCGCTATAATGTATGCAGGCCAGCTAGTGGAAATAGGTAGGGCTTCGGAAATATATCAAAATCCAAAACATCCGTACACTCAAGCCTTGATATCAGCCATCCCAACCCTACATGATACAAAGAAAATAGCATTTATTAAAGGCAATCCGCCTGACTTGGCACATCCACCCCCGGGATGTCGTTTCTTCGAGCGCTGCCCTCATGCTATGGGTATCTGTAAAGAAGATCCTCCCGAAATTGCAACCGAAACAGGCTTTACACGGTGCTGGCTGTATGTCAAATGCTGATTAAAGGCATAACTACACAAATCACTAATTTTCCTGGAAAACGGAATACCAGAGAAAAGGGTTGATGTTATTGTACCAAAGCATAACTAGATGGCGACGGGTAAGTCACATAAGCAATCTAAGTCGTGATATTACCCACTACCGGCAAAGAGCTATTTTTGATCCTTTTCATCTTAACTGACTGTTTGGCTGCTTTCGTACAGGATAACAAAGGCAGTGCCGTCAATGGAATTTGTCATCACGTGGGTCAGAAAGAAAACCAGACAGGGATCCATTACATATGGGACAAATTAAAACAAGGAACATCAATACGTTCGCTAATAACGACGGATGGTAAGATAGACACAGTTTATGCATGAAAATGCAACACTCGGTTACAATAAAGGCAGTGTAGTATACTACTAACTCGCTTTACGACAAAATACTTTTTCTGTACATAACTATAAGGGAATATGCAAAAGTGTATATGCAAAGCAAATGAGCCTTTGCATAGCCGGAAAAAATGCGCCCAGTATCGTGTCGCAAATTATCATTGGATAAAAGAAGATATTCCTGTTGTTATTGAGTCGAACCCTTCTTATTGAATCAGATATCATTCGGATAATTACCCATTCTAGGCTACCAATATAAGTATAAAGAATAATATCCGTGAAATTCAGTTAGGAAGTGAACATAACAAAATGACATGACATGGAATTACTTAATCCGCTACTTCCCAACTCTTAACCTCAATTCTGTCGCCTTCTTTGACATATACATAAGTTTTGTTATCTTCATCTATTGTTTTCTTATGCGAATCATCACAAAATGGTTGATTATTACTCAAACCGCACATACAAATCCATATGCTATGTGCCCCAACCTTGATCTCAACATCTAAACATGCACATTGCTTGCGTTGCTGCTCGCAATAAAGCAACGTGTAGTGCAATTCACCAACATGGCTCCATTCGCAAATTTTAATATTGTAATTGCGCCTGGAAAGCACCCAGACAGATCCTGCAACAGTTCTCAATGCATATAGCCTGTTTCCTTCTACTATACCAGCAGGATATTCAATATCTCAGAATGTCGAATGTATAAAATACAAAATAGTTAGTAACAGGGGCTGTAGCATCATTCTAATTAGCGATGGAAAAGTCCCTTGTATCCATATTCAAGTCGCGTCCTACGTCAACAAAAAGTGTTCACGATGCATGGTACTCATAATGACGGAATGGACGGGTAGCGAAGACCTGCGCTGCTGTTCGACCGTAATGCGTCCACTTCCTAGGAAATTAAGCAGCTGATTTTGGAATTGTCTTGACATCTCATCCAATTCATCTACGCAAATGACTTTGGGCCTTCCGTGGAACGTCGATATTTTTCATTAATAGTAAGGCAGTCAACTTTTGCTAGTAAAAATTCCGCTGTGCTACATTGTAGTACCAATATCCGAGATACTGGATGAACACTTCATGATAGGGGAATATTTTGCCAATGTTCCTACACTATGTGAAAATACCATAATATTTATGGGTAAGTTTCCAATGGAGAAAGTCAATGTTAAACAAAATAGTTACAATGGGACTCTTGGATCTCTTAGCTGCAGGAGCAACAATATTACCACAATACAATCTAACCACAAAACATCTCAGTATTACAGTTGGAGAATAGACATATGGTCTGCCTCTCTTCTTTTGTGATTTAGGCCATGGAACCAATCGTATCAAAATACAAGATGCTAATCAAGACAGATTCTGATACATACGCCGAGGCTAGTCTTTGGGATTGTTTTTTTTGACTGCAATTCACCAAAACACCAAGACCTGAAGATAGCTATATTCAAAGCCATTAACAGAAATTGGTAAATATGGAAAAGAAAATTATGCCCCGGTCTCAATTAGCTAGCTGGCCAGAGCTGCACACATCTATCAGAGCTCCAGGCTCATTTTGACAGCAGCTTAGGATATGCCCCATTCAACAGGAGAAACCTTGAAGGTCATACGTAATAAGGGGCCAGCTAACCATAGAGAATTGGAAACGGACTTTTACATGTCTTTCAACAGGTCTATTTTTGATAAGGGAATACATAGTTGAAGGAGTATGTGTAGTTTAGTTTCAATTCGTAATTTAGAAAGAATGGTTTTTCCAATATATGCGCTAAGAGCAGCGTACCTCTATATAGGATCAAGTGTTCTATGATCTTTCATTTGGTAAATGATTTATGAAGGCTATTACAAACATACATCGGAATGCATTATTCCGTTAATTCTCAGATCGAAAGCTCTTATATCTCTGCTCGTCAGTTTCTGCTTTGCGAAACATGTTTTTGGAGTGCAAGCATCTTTAAATC